>PMYD01000109.1 GCA_003171335.1 Phycisphaerales bacterium | reverse complement strand
GAGGCCCCGGCCTACCCGATCGCCCCTTTGGGGCTGTGGACGATTCTCTCCGACGAATATGACATCTCCATCGTTCGGTGCTCCCGCGGGCGCGCGCCCGCGGAGTTGGCCAAAGGAAAATGATTGCACTAAAGTGGGCTCAAAAAAACGTGGTCCCTCTATATATACCCTGGCGGCGCGGCTTGGGCCGTACAGCCAAAAAGGGGGATCGTTGTGCGGCCGTGAGTTACGATTTACGAAAGGGAATACCGCAATTAAGAAAAATGGGGCAATCAAACCGGGTACCTCTGACTAACTTTCTGTGCGGCCGGTCGATAAAAAAATTTGCTTGATTGCCCGGAATTATTGAAAATTCAGAAAAACCCTAATCCCGTGCAATCATCCGACTTTTCCGATTTTGGTCACAGCCGCACAATTTCGCATTTGCGAATGATTGCACGGCGGGAGGGGCCGCTGTTGGGAGGGATTATCATCTGTGGTGCTAAAATCTCTTACCCGTGGCTGCCGTTCGCGCTTGGCCATGCTTTGGGGTGAGGGTATCTTTCCTAAAATCCCATGTCGTCTTTGGATCGTTGACGCGGCGGTGCGTATCTGTGACCCAGCACGATTAGAGGTTGCGGCGCGCAGTTTCTCTTCGAGACAGCCGCGGCTGGAATTCGACCCGAAGATATGCTTCTACCAACCGATCAGGAATGAAGCAGGGCCATCGCATCCTTGACAGACGGCGGGGACGAATCTACCCTTGGCCGCTCGTCGCGGGAGGTGACTGTGATCGAAGACAATTTGCTTCGCACGCCGTTGTACGAGGCGCACGTACGGGCCGGGGCCCGCATGGTGGACTTTGCCGGCTGGTCGATGCCGCTGCTGTACACGGGCATTCTCCAGGAGCATGCGGCCACGCGCAGCGGGGCCACCGTGTTTGACGTGTCGCACATGGGCCGGCTGCGCGTGCGCGGCGAGGCGGCGTATAAGCTGCTGGACCGCGCGTGCACGGCCGACGTCGTGCACCAGGAGGACAACACCGCCCAGTACAGCCTGCTGTGCAACGACAGCGGCGGCGTCATCGACGATATCTTCACCTACCGGCTGGACGATAGCTGGCTGGTCGTCTGCAACGCTTCCAACCGCCTCAAGGTGCTCGAGCACCTGGCGCGGCTCAACCGCGGGGGCGGGTTTGGGGCGGCCATCGAGGATGAGACGCTCGGCACGGCCATGCTGGCGGTGCAGGGGCCAACGGCGCTGGCCAAACTCCAGGCGGTGCTGCCGCTGGACATCATTGGCATGCGCCGCCACGATGTGGCGCAGGGGCAGGTGCTCGCCTTGAGCTACATTGCCAGCCGCACGGGGTATACCGGCGAGGCCGGGCTGGAAGTGATCCTGCCGGCGGCGGCGGCGATGCAGGCGTGGGCGTATATTACCGCGCCGGCCATCGGCGTTATTCCCGCGGGGCTGGGCAGCCGCGATGTGCTGCGGCTGGAGGCGGGCTTGCCGCTGTATGGCCACGAGCTGAACGAGCAGACCAGCCCCATCTCCGCCCACCTGGGCTTTGCCGTGCGGCCCGACGGCGATTACGTCGGTGCGGCGGCCATCGCGGAGGTTCGCCGCCGGAAAGCCGCCCGCAAGCTGGTGGGGCTGCAACTGGATACCAAGCGCATCGCCCGCCAGGGCATGGCGGTGACCATTGACGGCCGCGAGGTGGGCGTGGTCACCAGCGGAACCTTCAGTCCGAGCTGCCAGGCGTCCATCGCCATGGCGTACGTGGATGCCGGCGAGGCCCGCCGCCACCGCCGCGTGCAGGTGGTGATGCGCGAGGGCCAGGAGCTCACCGGGCAGATTGTGCGGCTGCCGTTCTATCGCGGCACGGCGAAAGAAAAGTAGCACGGGCGTCTCGCCCGTGAGTCGCACGGCCATCTTGGCCGTGATCCGGTTTTTGCGGCTTGCCACGGGCGAGACGCCCGTGGTACTCATGGGCGAGACGCCCATG
The DNA here is from genome assembly GCA_003171335.1 of Phycisphaerales bacterium. Taxonomy (GTDB): domain Bacteria; phylum Planctomycetota; class Phycisphaerae; order SM23-33; family FEN-1343; genus FEN-1343. Next base: position 23,006 of record PMYD01000109.1, on the reverse strand, counting down.
CTACGTTTCATCAGTCTATAATAGCGACGGACCAGGAAAGAGGTAAGGAATTCATGAGTGCTCCGACGGATCGGCGATACAGTCAGACGCACGAGTGGTGCAAGCTCGAGGGCGAGCAGGCGGTGATGGGCCTGACGCAGTTCGCCGTCGACCAGTTGACGGATATCACGTTTATCGAGCTGCCCGCGGTCGGCGCGAAGGTGAAGGCCGGCCAGCCCATGGGGCTAGTCGAGTCGGTCAAGGCCGCCAACGACCTGTACTCGCCCATCAGCGGCGAGGTGGTCGGGACGAATGCGGCGGCGGTGGAAACGCCCTCGCTGCTGAACAGCGACCCGTACAAGGCCGGCTGGCTGGTGCGGATCAAGCCCAGCCAAAAGGCCGAGCTGGATTCGCTGCTGGATGCCGCGGCGTACGACAAGCTGTGCGAACAGTGAAATAGCGCGATGGATTACGTACAAATCACGGATACCCAGCGGCGGCAGATGCTCTCGGCGATCGGCGCTAGCGGCATTGAAGACCTGCTGGCCGGCGTGCCGGCGGGGATCCGGCTGGGAAGGCCGCTGGCGCTGCCGCCGCCGCTGTCGGAGCAGGAACTGCGGGATGAGCTGCTGGCCCGCGCGGGCGGCTGCGCCGGCGGGCTGATTACTTTCGCCGGGGCCGGGGCGTACGATCATTACGTTCCCGCCGTCGTCGATGCCCTGGCCAGCCGCGGGGAATTCCTCACCGCCTACACGCCCTACCAGGCGGAGGCCAGCCAGGGCACGCTGCAGGCGATCTTCGAGTTTCAAACGCTCATCTGCCGGCTGACCGGGCTGGATGTGGCCAACGCCTCCATGTACGAGGCGGCCTCGGCCCTGGCCGAGGCGGTGCTCATGCTGGCCGAGGGCGGCCGGCGGCGCATCATCCTGTGCGAGCCGTTGCACCCGCATTACCGAAAAACCGTGGCTACGTACCTGGTCGATCTGCCGCTGGAGCTGGTCATCGTGCCGCACGCCGGCGGGGCGGCCGACCTGGCGGCGGCGAAGAAAGCCATCAACGCCGACACGGCGGCCATCGTGGTGCAGTCGCCCAATTTCCTGGGCGTGATCGACCGCGGCGTGGCGGAGTTGGCCGCAATCGCCCACGAGGCGGGCGCCGGACTGGTGCACGTGTTCGACCCCATCTCGCTGGCCCTGCTGAAAAAGCCCGGCGAGCTGGGTAGCGATGTGGCCGTGGGCGAGGGCCAGCCGCTGGGCAACCCGCTGAGCTTCGGCGGGCCGTACCTGGGCCTCATGGCCGCACGCGAGAATCTCATGCGGCGGATGCCCGGAAGGCTCGTCGGCCGCACGGCCGATGCCGACGGCCGCACCGCGTATTGCCTCACGCTCCAAACCCGCGAGCAGCATATCCGCCGGGCGCGGGCCACGAGCAACATCTGCACCAACGAGGGGCTCATCGCGTTGCGTGCGGCGATCTACATGGCGGCGATGGGCACGGCCGGCCTTCGTGCGGCGGCGACGGTGAGCATGCAGCGGGCGCACGAGCTGGCGCGGCGGATCGGCACGCTGAAAGGTTACGAGCTGCCCTTCGCGGATCGACCGTTTTTCCGCGAGTTTGTCATCCGCTGCCGCACGGCCAGCCCCGAGGCCATCGTGCAGGCGGGTTTGGAGAAGGGCCTGCTGGCGGGCGTGCCGCTGGGGTCGTTCGACGAAAAGCTGGCCGACTGCCTGCTGGTGGCCTGCACGGAAAAACGCACGCCCGGCGATGTGGAAGCACTGGTCGGTCTGCTGGCGAGTTTGGGTTAGGGCCATGGTGGTAAAGACGACGGTACCAAATTTGTTTGAACGATCCTGCCCGGGCGCCAACAGCGGCGCTTTCACGGCCGCACCCGCCGGGCCTGCGCCGGCGGAATTGCTGGGCAAGGATGCGGATCTGCTTTCGGACGTTCCGCCGCCGCTGCCGGATTTGGGCGAGCTGGAGGTGGTTCGTCATTACACGCACCTGGCGCGGCGGAACTACTCGATCGACGGCGAGTTCTACCCGCTGGGCTCGTGCACGATGAAGTACAACCCGCGGATCAACGAATGGGCCGCCGCCCGCGAGGAGCTGGCCAACCTGCACCCGCTGGCGCCGCCGGCGGCGGCGCAGGGGGCGCTGCGGCTGATGTACGAGCTGCGCTGCTACCTCCAGGAAATTTCCGGCCTGGCCGAGGTTTCGCTCGTGCCGGCCGCCGGGGCGCACGGGGAACTGACGGCGCTCAAGACGATCGTCGGCTACTACCGCGCCCGCGGCGAAAAACGCACGCAGGTGCTCACGCCCGACTCCAGCCACGGCACCAACCCGGCCAGTTGCACGGTGTGCGGCCGCTCGGCCCTGCCGGTCAAGAGCCGGCCGGATGGCACGATCGACCTGGACGACCTGGCGGCCAAGGTGACCGCCGAGACGGCGGCGCTGATGATCACCAACCCCAACACGCTGGGGCTTTTCGAGAAAAACATCCAGGCGGCGGCGAAGATTCTGCACGACCACAGCGCGCAGCTCTATCTCGACGGCGCCAATATGAACGCCATCCTGGGCATCGCTCGGCCGGGCGATTTCGGCGCCGATGCCATGCACTTTAACCTGCACAAAACCTTCTCCACGCCGCACGGCGGCGGCGGCCCGGGCGCCGGGCCGGTGGCGGTGGCGGCGCACCTGGCGCCGTTCTTGCCCGTGCCGCAGGTGGTCGAGAAGGATGGCCGGTACGCCCTGGACTTCGACCGGCCGCACTCGGTGGGCATGATGCGCAGCTTCGCCGGTCAGTTCGGCGTGCTGGTGCGGGCCTGGTGCTACATTCGCGCCCTGGGTCCGGCGGGCCTCAAGCGGGCCAGCGAGACGGCGGTGCTGAACGCCAACTACCTGGCGGCGGCGCTGCGCGAGCTGCTGCCGCTGCCCTACGACAGCGGCTGCATGCACGAGTTTGTGCTCTCGGCCCAGCGCCACGGCGCTTCGGACCGCGGCCTGGCGGGCAAGATCGCCAAGCGGCTGCTCGACTATGGCATGCACGCCCCGACGGTGTACTTCCCCTTAATCGTGCCCGAAGCGTTGATGATCGAGCCGACGGAAACCGAATCGCTGGCCACGCTGGATGAATTCATCGCCGCCATGCGCGCGATCCTGCAAGAGCTTCAGGCCGATCCGACAGCGCTGGACCACGCCCCGCACCACCTGCCCGTGGCGCGCGTGGACGAGGTGGCGGCGGCGCGGAACCCGGTGTTAAAGTGGACCGACTGATAGAAATTGCCAACGCTGGGTGCCGTGGCTGCGTGGTTTTTGGATGTCCGATAATTCGTTGGCGCTACAGAATGGGAGCCCGCCAATTCCTTTGAGAATAGCCACGGGCGCGAGCCCGTGGAAAGCGCCATACACCATCCCAATGAGCCCCAGCGGGGCGATTGAGGCCGTTGCGGTCAGTCGCCCCGCTGGGGCTCCAGTCCCTCAGGGCGAATGAACCACGGGCTTGCGCCCGTGGCTATTCTCAAAAGAGAACAAACCTCAATGGTTCGCCCAGCGGCAGGCCTCGTACGCCCGCGAGCCCATGATCCAGTACCACACCAGCAGGGCCACGCCCAGGATGGCCCAGATGAGCACGCGGGCATTGTCGGCGGCGGCCATGCCGCCGTGGAACCGAAGGCGGGCGGTAAAGCCCATGTAGATGTCCACCAGCACCAGCACGCCCACAATGACGGCCCACGGCACGGCCACGGCGGAAGCGTAGCAGGCGATCTTGAAGGAGCCGCAGGCCCCCAGCCGGTCGCCCTGGCGGCGGGACAGGCCGGTCAGCATGCTGGCGGTCAGCATCGAAATCGCCGGCACGGCAATGGCCCACAGGCCCGCCAGCAGCAGCGCCAGGCCGATGGCTCCGCCGATTCCCGGAAAGCCATATACCCGCAGTCGCGCCGCCGTGGCGCGGTTGGCGACCAGCGGTTCTACGATCGTCGCCATCAGCAGCAGCGAGGAGAGCAACGTGGAAAGGACCAGGAACCGCCGCGCCGGCTGCGGATTTTCGTGCACGCGGATCGTGGCGAAGAAGGCCCGCGGGTTTGAAAGCAGCCGCCACAGCGTGCGGATGAAGCGCTCCTGGCCGGCCTCCCAGCGGCTGTCGCGGAAAGTAGGCGAATAGCTGTGCGCGGCCGGCTGGCCGCACTCGGGGCACAGGTGGTCGGCGGGTGTGGCGTGCAGGTTGTAGCCGCACTGCTCGCACAGGATGTCCTCGAAAACCGGCGGCTCGTGGGCCGCCTCGCCCGCCCCGCGCGCCAGCCGCAGCGCCAGGGCGAACATGCCGGCCGGGACGACCGTGATGAAAAGATAGCAGAGTATCTGCGGCAGCGGGCCCGACCAGAAGGCGCTGGGACGCGCCTGTCGCACATTGGGCAAGGCGAGCAGGAGAAAGGCGCCGCCGGCCAGCCACGACCCGACCAGCGGCACCAGCCACACCGAGGCGTACCCGGCCAGGACGGCGCCCAGGCGGACTTGCCGCTTCTTGGGCACAGTGGCGCCCATCCACGCGCCCAGGACGGGAATGGCGAAGCACCAGTAGAAGACCTCGCCGATAACGCCCATCGCCCCCAGGGCCACCACATTCTGCACGCCGCCCAGCCGGCCGGAGGCCCGGGACAGCAGGCCGCTGGTCACATTTTCGCAGAGCATGAGGATGAAGCTGCCGGAGTCGGCGGGCACGATGTTTTCACCCTGGAGGGCGGCGATGATGGCCAGCAGAATGACAATCGCCGCTACCAGGCTCAGGATGTGAACCAGCACGGCTCCCCACACCGATCGGCCGACCAGCATCGCCCCCGTGCGGCGGGGGGCCAGCCAGATGTGGAAAGGCGTTACGGTGCCACGTGGAGGGCTCATGCCCCGTCGATAACCAAACCGGGGGAGAATTACAATTAGCTATTTTAAGCGTTATGTTGCCACGATTCCGGGACGTGCACAGGTCATCTGAGCGTGGTGCGCTGTAAGTGCTTGAGAGGAAAAAAGTGTCTCTCCTTATAAGGACACACACGAAAAGGGCACTCGCTATGCGCACTTGTGAAGAAAAACTACTAAGGACCATCGGATTTGCCGTTACAGACGGAACTAATCGGAAAAATCTGGGCTCGAAATAGGAAAAATCCGAGTGAGTTTTGGGGGTCGCGCAGCCATGCAGAAGTGGCACTTACGTCAAGTTCCCCCGCCAAACTATTGGACGGCAGAGGCCTCATTTTCGGCGGACTGCACGCTCAAGAGGAATAAGTGTATGGGAAATGCCATACGCTTATTTTGAACAGGAGCGAAACTTTCGCTCCTGAAACATCTTCAGCCGGTCAGTTGGAGCTTGCCGACTTGGCCGTGGTGGCCTGCGGCGTGTACTTGTCCACCAGTCCGGCGAGCGTGGGCTGCTCGGGGTTGATCTCCAGCGAGAGCTTCCATTCGGCCAGGCCCTTGTCGCGGCAGTCCTGGCGCGAGCGGTCCAGCACGAAGTAGGTCATGTACACGATGCCCAGGCCGCAGTGGGCCTCGGCGTTTCGCGGCTGGTGCTCGAGGGCCTGGTTGTAGTAGTCCTCGGCCCGTTCGTACAGGCCCATGTGATAGTAGCAGTAGCCCAGCCGCTCCAGGGCGGGCGCGGGTTCCTCCAACATGGACTGGGCGGTCTGGTAGTCGCGCAGGGCGGCGGCGAACTTGCCCTGGCGGACGTATACCGCCGCCAGGTTCATCAGCACTTCGGGCTGGTGGCCATCGCGTTCCAGCGACTGGCGGTACATGGTGACGGCCTCGTACGCCGCGCCCTGGGCATCGTAGATGGCCCCCAGGTTGGTGTACGCGTGCGCGGGGTAGGGATCGACGGCGATGGCGGCTTTGAACGTGCCCTCGGCCTGGTCGTACTGCCCCAGCCGGAAGTAGCACACGCCCAGGTTGATCAGCGTGCCGTAGTCATCGGGCCGCAATTGGCGGGCCTGGGCGTACAGCTCGATAGCCCGCACCAGGTGATCCTTGACGGCCGACAGGGCCCGCTCGGTCTGCGCCAGCGTCTGGTGCAGGTAGCCGCAGTTGTAGTTGTTACGGAAGTTCTCGGGATTGTGCTTCACCGCCTCCTCGTAGGATAGGGTGGCGGCGGGCAGGTCGTTCTTCTTGCGGTAGATGTCGCCCATGGCGGCGTGCGCGGAGGCCAGGGAGGGGTTGGCGGCGATGGCCTTCTTGAACTCCGCCAGCGCGGCATCCAGGTCGCCGGAGGTCTGGAGCTTCTTGGCCTGCGCGTAGTGGTCGACGGCCTGGCGGTCCTGGCTGGCGTACCGCCCGCGGGCTGAACAGCCCGGCAGGCCGGCGCATCCCAGAAGGAGAGCCAAGCTGAGAACGACGGTTTTTCTCATGGTGAAGATCATATCGCCCGCCCGGTGCCTGCAAATCCCAAATCCCAAATTCCAAATCCCAAACACGCGACAGCGCCGCGAAACGAAATTCCAAGCTCCAAATTCCAAAATCGGACATCCGGTCCAGGAGGTCCAGTTGTCTATGCCAGAGCTTATTATCGGCAGTTTGGGATTTGGTGCTTGGGATTTGTTTGGTGCTTGGGATTTGGAATTTGGAATTTCGATCCCGACGGCGGCTTGCTAACGTAAAAGCGACAGCCAATGGAAAGAGACTCCCATCATGATAGATCTCCGCAGCGACACCGTGACCAAACCCACCGAGGCGATGCGCCGCGCCATGGCCGCGGCCGAGGTGGACGATGATGTCTTAGGGCATGACCCCACCGTGGCGGCGCTGGAGGCCCGCGTGGCGGCCGTGCTGGGCAAGGAGTCCGCGCTGTACGTGCCCTCGGGCACGATGGCCAACCAGCTCGCCCTGCGCAGCCACACCGAGAGCGGCGATGAGATCATCTGCGAGCAGGACTCGCACATCTACCAGTACGAGGCGGCCGCGCCGGCGGCGCTGTCCGGCTGCCTGCTGCGGCTGATTCCCGGCCAGCGCGGCATCTTCAGCGCCTCGCAGCTTGCCGAGGTGTTCCACCCCTCCGGCGAGGTGAATAACCACGCCGGCACGCAGAAGCTGGTGGTCCTGGAGAACACGCACAACCGCGGCGGCGGGTCCATCTGGCCCATCGAGCAGATCGCCGCCGTGGAACTGACCGCCCGCGATGCCCACCTGCGGCTGCACCTGGATGGCGCCCGGCTGTGGAATGCCTCGGTCGCCACGGGCATCCCGGAGGCCGAATACGCCAAGCATTTCGACTCCGTCTCCGTCTGCTTTTCCAAGGGCCTGGGCGCCCCGGTCGGCTCGGCCCTGGCGGGGGAGGCGGCGTTTATCCGGCGGGCCAAGCGCTTCCGCAAGCAGTTCGGCGGCGGCATGCGCCAGGCCGGCATCATCGCCGCCGGCGCGCTGTATGCGATGGAACACCACCGCGAGCGGCTCGCCGCGGACCACGCCAACGCCCGCCTCCTGGCCCAGCGGCTGATGGAGATCAAAGGCCTCGAGGTCGATATCGAGGGCGTGCAGACCAACATGGTCTACTTCAACACGCTCACCCTGCCTGCCGCCGAGCTGGTCAGCCGCCTGGAGCGCCACGGCGTGCTGGTGCTGGCCACCGCCCGCAACCGCATTCGGCTCGTCACGCACTTGAATGTGAGCGCGGCGGATATGGACACGGCCGCAAAGGCGATAGGGCGAGCCGTGGCGGGCGGTTGAGATGGGCTTGGTGCCACGGGGGCGTTGTCTGCACCCGTGCGCTGTGCTCAGCAGTGATAAGCGAGTTCCGTTGGATTCCGGCGGGCCTCCCGCCTATTTGCAGGCGTGAGCGCACGGCTGCAATGGGCTTGGTGCCACGGGGGCGTTGTCTGCACCCGTGCGCTGTGCTCAGCAACAAGGAGACAGTTCCGTTGGCTTGGGGCGGACCTGCCGCCAATTTGCAGGCGTGAGCGCACGGCTGCAAAAAACGCAGCCGTGGCACCAGACCCTGGTCTTGTTGATGGAACTGACAACCCCAATGACCACGATCCGCCACACCTGGGACGTCACACCCGCCGAGGCCATCGCCCTTCAGAAGGAACTCGCCGGGCGGGTCGAGCAGGTGCGGCTCACGGCGGCTGTGGAGACGATCGGCGCGGTGGACTGCGCGTTCCTGGCCGGCGGCAAGCAGATCGTCGCCACGGCCGTGGTGATGGGGGCCAAGTCGCTGGAGGTCATCGCGCGAGCCTATGCCGTGGCGCCGGTGAAAATGGCGTACATTCCCGGCCTGCTCACCTTCCGCGAGGCGCCGGCGGAACTGGAGGCGCTGGCCGAGCTGCCGGTTGAGCCCGATTTGCTGCTGGTCGATGGGGCGGGCCGAGCGCACCCCCGGCGGCTGGGCATCGCGGCGCACCTGGGGTTGTGGCTGCCCATGCCCACCATCGGCGTGGCCAAGAGCCGGCTGTGCGGCGAGCATCGCGCCGTCGGCGCCACGCGCGGCAGCAGCGTCAAACTGCTGGATGAAGGCGAGGTCATCGGCAAGGTCGTGCGGACGCGCGACCATGTGCAGCCGCTGTACATCTCCGTCGGCAATCGCATCACGCTGGAGGAGGCCGTCGCCTGGACGCTCCGCACGGCCACGCGCACGCGGCTGCCCGAGCCCATCCGCGCGGCCCACCACATGGCGGGGGAACTGAAGAAGAAGCTGGCCTGAGGCTGGAGGCAAAGCCAATTAAGCCGGTTGGCCCTGGACCTCAAGCTTCAGGCCTCAGCCTGGAGCCTGAGAACGGCGCCACAGGCGGTCCAGGCGCAGGCGCGGGCCAGCCAGGATGGCCGCGGCGATCAGAATCCCCAGGCCCGTCAGGGCCAGCCCATACCAGAATTCGGGGGGGCTATACCACAGAACCACCGTGTGCCGGCCCGCCGGAACGGGAACGGAGAGGATCTCGGCATCCGTGCGAAAGACATTCACCGGCCGGTCATCCACGCGGCAGCGCCAGCCGGGGGCGTAGCCTTCGGAAATCACCAGTTGGGCCGGCGCGCCGGTGTCGGTCCCAATGTGCCACCGCCCCGGCAGCCGCTTCGTGCTGACCACGCGGGCGGGGGCGGCCGCGGGCTGGGGCGCCGGGTCCGGCAGCGGGCCTTCCAGCAGGGCCACGGTTTTGGGATCGGCCTGGCCGTTGCAAAGCATGTTCAGGGCGGTCTTGGAGTCCGGTACGGATTGGAGCTGGCCGACGAAAAATGCCAGCGGCGCCTCGTGCTGATACTCGTAGAACGTGTAGCGTTCGTCGTGGGCGACCTCAAGATACGCTGGATCGGTTAACTTCCCTATGACGGGGCTGTAAAGCACATACTTGATGCCCGCCAGCGCGGTCACTGGGGGTATGCAGTGCGCGGCGATGCAAAAAACATCGCGCCCGGGATACGTGGCGTTGCCGCACGGCATGCCGCCGGCGTTGGAGAGGCCAAACAGCATCGCGCGGCAGTCTTCAAGCTGGTCGTACGGGCCCGGGGCCGCGTTGACAAGGGTGTGCAGGCCGAAACGCTGGCTGCCAAGATGTTGATCCAGCCAGCGGACCTCGGGCGGCCTGCCGACCAGCATTCCCGTGTGCGGGTCATACGTGGCTTGGCCGAGCGAAACCATCAGTAAGTCCAGCATCAGAATCCCGCCCAGCAGCGCAATGGCCAGCCGCCCCGCCTTTTGACGGCGAAGTGCCACGACCGCTAATAAGGCAATGCCGGCCGCCGCCGCCGCGATGCCGATCCACGTTGGCCGGTCAAAGCCCCGGACCACGCGTGCAGGCATCAACTGCGCCGCTTGCCGCTGCGAGGGGAAGTTCATGTTCGGCTGGCGGCTGAGGAATTGCAGCAGCCGCTCGGGACGAGCGGCCGAGCGGTTCAAATCCACCAGCGCCAGGGCGGTCACAACCAAAATCGCTGCCCCGGCCGCAATGGCCCCAAGCAGCGCGAAGCGCCGGCGCCGGTCATCGGGTGTGGCGTTCAGAAGGCCGTCCAGACCCACGGCCCCCAGGGCCGCCAGGGCGATGTCGGTGCACCAGAATAACCGGGTGGGGTTGCGCAGCTTGGCAAACAGGGGGAAGTGATCGAACAGGATTCTGTACACCGGCAAATACCAGCCGGCGCCCACGACGAAACCGAGAAGCCCCAGCACCAGCCAGAATCCCAGGCCTCGCCGCCGGCCGATGTAGCCCAGGCCGGCCGCCGCCGCCATCAGCGGAATGATGCCCACATAATGGACCGCATCGTTGTAGACGTATTCCCCCCAATACCCCAGGCGATAATTGCCGAAGTAGAACGGCGCCATCATCTGCAGGGTGTTGTGGATGGGGTGAGCGCAGGCCTGGTTGTTCCATCGCCAGTCCACTTGCTGCCGGGTGGACCGTCGCGTCTCGGCCCAGGCGGGGGCCAGTTGGCCCGCGCTGATCAGCAGGCTCAACACCGCCGTCGCCGCCAGCGCCAGCGGCGCCCGCGCCGGTCGCAGCCACTGGCGCGCGGATGTGCGAACCGTGTGGATCAGGTCGACCACGAGGCGGTAAGCCGCCAACGTGCCCAGCAGGATGACCAGCACCAGCAGCAGGTGCACGGCCCCGATCAGGCCCATCAAGCCGATACACACGCCGCCCCAGGCCACATCGCTCCAGCGCCACTGCTGCATGGCGCGCCACGCGAACAGGATGGCCAGCAAAAACCAGGGGTAGCTCATCACGTACGGCAGGTGGGTCTGGTGGCCCAGGGCGAAGCCGCCGAAGGCGATGCTCAGCGCGCCCAGCGTGGCCGCCGCCGCGCCGACCTTCAGCGTGCCCCGCAGCAGGTGGTAACCCGCCAGGGCCGTGAGGAAGTAGTGCACCATCAGCAGCACGACCACGCCCGAGGCATAGCCCATAAAGAACATCGGCCACCGCAGCGGGTACAACAGCGAAGGCTGGAGGCTGGCGTGAAAGGGAATTCCCATGCACACGTACGGGTTCCACAGCGGAAAGTGGCCGGCGGCAATTTCCGTGTTGGCAAACGTGTAATACGGCTGGAAAACAACCGCCAGGTCCTCGTGCATGATGTCGTTTGGATTGAAGAATCCCCGCCAGAAGACCAGGCAGGTCATGGCGGCGAATACCAAGGCCGCGATCCAACCGGGGCGAAGCCAGGCCGGTTTCGCCTCGGCGCTGGCCGCCTGGGCGAAAGGCTTATTCTTGGGCGGCTTCTTTTGAATTTGCATACGTCCTATCCGGGGTTGCAGCGGCCGGCGGCGGCGCGGCATCGACGCCCAGGCGGTCGGCGATGATGAAGCGGGGGCGGCGCTTCACTTCCTCGTAGATGCGTCCCAGGTACTCGCCGATCACGCCCAGCGACAGCAGGATCAGGCTGCCGATGAAGAACTGCAGCAGGATGACCGTCGTGAAGCCCGGCGCCGCCAGCCCCAGCAGCTTGTATACCAGCGAGTAGATCATGCCCAGCAGCGACACGAGCATGAACACCACGCCCACCCCCATCGCCAGCCGCAAGGGTAGCGTGGAGAACGAGGTCAGCGCGGTGGCCGCCAGGCGAAACAGGGCGGCGGTAGACCACTTGGACTTTCCATCCTGGCGATGGGCCACGGTGAAGGGGATGGTTTCCACGCGGAACCCCAGCCAGGCGATCATGCCGCGGAAAAACAGGTTCCGCTCTTCCATCGCCAGCCACGTCTGGCGGACGCGGCGGGTGATGAGCATGAAATCGGAGGCATCGGCCAGGTCCACGCCCGACAGTCGCGTGAAGATGCGGTTGAACAGCCGGCGGCGCACCCGCTGTCGCCAGGGCTCGTTTTCATCCGGCAGTTTGCGGGCCCGCACGATATCGGCCCCGGTCTTCCGCCAGATTTCCAGCATTTTCGGGATCAGGGCCGGCGGGTGCTGCAGGTCGGCATCCAGCACGATAATGGTCTCGCCCCGGGCAAAGTGCAGCCCGGCGGCGATGGCCGATTCCTTGCCGAAATTGCGGCTCAGGCGGATGGCGTGGATGGCCGCATCGGCGCGGGCCTCGGCCGCCAGAACCTCCCAGGTGTTGTCCGTGGACCCATCGTCAACGACGATGATCTCGTAGTCCCCGCCGGCCTTGCGCGCTTCTTGGCGCATGGCCTCCAGCGAGCTGGCCAGGTGGCTGCCCTCGCCGTACGCCGGCACAACCAGGGATACCAGGGGGCTGTCCATGCGGTGGCTACTAAACCTTCTCCAGGACGCACACGAGTATGCAGCCCGGCACGCGCCAGCGGCCGGTCTCCAGCCGATGCACGGCCAGGGCCAGCTTCCAGCTCAGCCCCGCCAGCCACGGCGCCAGCAGGCACGTCGTGGCCGTGCGGACCACGCGAAAACCTTCCGCGCGCACCAGGCGGGCCAGCTTGCGGCGGTGGTAGCGCTCGACGTGCTGGTCCTCTCTCATTTTCGGCGCCAGCTTCAGCGTGTCCATGGTCCACTCGATGAGCGGCCAGCCGCTGCGATAGTTGGGCGTGGTGATCAGCGCCCGCCCGCCCGGCTTCAAGGCCTTGTGAATGCCGGCCAGCAGCGAGCGGCCCTGGTCGGCGGGCAAATGCTCGATCAGTTCGAGGCAGTACACCTTGTCGGCCGGCTCGGCATCGCCGAAGCTTGCATCCACGTAGCCGTGCCGAAAGGCGACATTGCGGGTGGCGAAGCGGTAATCGGCGAAGGTGACGGCCGCCGGGTTGCCGTCGATGCCCAGCACGCGGGCGCCCGACAGGCCCAGGTACGAGGTGACGACACCCGAGCCGCAGCCCACATCCAGCACGAACTCGCCGCGCTGCGGCGGCAAGTAGCGATCGATGACCAGCCGCTTGGTGTGATGCCAGAATCGCTGGACCGCCGGCCCTTCCGTCAGCGCGCGAAGCTGGTAGTCGCCGGCAATGCTGACGACATCTCCCAGCCGGCGGTTCTTGACCGTTGGAGTATTCGGCACGACGGTATTTTACAGGGAAAGACGTTAATCCGTTAATCGGTTATTCGGTTAATCGGAAAAGGCCGGAAGGGAGGCGCTTCGTTTCAGGTGTGCGTCGAGCACACCTGGATTATTCCCGTTTTTGCCCCCCAACTGTCCATTATGGACAGTTGCCCTGCCACCTGGTCAACTTGACCACGCGGAAATGGGTAGCCTGGTAAACCAGAAAAACTACCGGGCCGGATCGGCGGTCCCTCCCGCCTTTAACCGGTTAACCGATTAACCTTCCTCACCCAATGGCCTTGCCGCCGCGTTCCCCGGTACGGATGCGGACGCAATCAGCCATATCCAGGACAAAGATCTTGCCATCGCCGATCTGGCCGGTGCGGGCGCCGGCGGTGATGGCTTCGACTGCCGCCTCGACGAATTCATCATTCACGCCGATCTCGAGCTTCACCTTGCGCAGCAGGCTGCCGGCCTCCTTGTGGCTGCGGTAGACTTCCGCGATGCCCTTCTGGCGGCCGCGGCCCAGCACGTTGGAGGCCGTGACCAGGTGGATTTCCTTCTCGGTCAGCCGGTTCAAAACCTCGTCCAGGCGGTCGGGCTGAATGATGGCGATGATGTATTTCATGTTCGTTTCCTGTGGTGGCACAGGCTTTTAGCCTGTGGAACACTAATTGGTGGCACAGGCTTTCAGCCTGTGGAACACTAATTGGTGGCACAGGCTTTCAGCCTGTGGTCGCTCGTGGCACTAATCGACCAGCGTGTACGCGGCTTCCTTGTGCTGCGTCAGGTCCAACCCCACGCGCTCCTCGTGCTCGCTGACGCGCAGCCCGATCACCCAATCCAGGACCTTGAAGAGGATGATGGAGACGACGAAGGAGTACACCATCGTCACGCCCGTGGCCTTGAGCTGGATCAACAACTGCGCGGGATTCCCAGCCAGCAGGCCGTTGGCGCCATCCTTGTTCACGGCCACCGTGGCGAAGATGCCCGTGGCGATGGCGCCCCAGATGCCGCCCACGCCATGCACGCCGAAGGCATCCAGCGAATCATCGTAGCCCAGGCGGGCCTTGCACCAGGTGACCGAGCACCAGCAGATGAGCCCCGCGCCGGCCCCGACGGCCATCGCGCCCATGGGCGTCACGTAGCCCGAGGCGGGCGTAATGGCCACCAGGCCGGCCACAGCACCGGTAATCATCCCGAGCGTGGTGGGCTTGCCGAACTTGATCCAGTCCAGGATCGACCAGGCCAATCCCGCCGCCGCCGCCCCGGCGTGCGTGGCCACCAGGGCGCTGACGGCCAGGCCGTTGGAGCCCAGCGCGCTGGCCGCATTGAAGCCGAACCAGCCAAACCACAGCATGCCCGCGCCCAGCACGCCTAGTGGCAAACTGTGCGGCGGGCTGATCGCGTGCGGGAAACCTTGCCGCTTGCCCATCACCAGCGCCGCCGCCAGGGCGGCCAGGCCCGCGTTGATATGCACCACGGTGCCGCCGGCAAAATCCAGCGTGCCCATCGTGTGCAGGAAGCCGCCGGTGCCCCAGACCCAGTGGGCCACCGGGTCGTACACCAGCGTGGCCCACAGCAGGCTGAAGATGCAGAAGGCGGAGAACTTCATCCGCTCCACGAACGCGCCCAGGATCAGGGCCGGCGTGATCACGGCGAACATCATCTGGAATGCCATGAAGAGCTGGTGCGGAATGGTCTTGGCGTACTCGGGATTGGGGGCAGCGCCCACGCCCCTGAGCCCCGCCCACGCCAGATCGCCGATGACCCCGTGGTGATCGGGCCCGAACGACAGGCTGTAGCCGAAGAGCATCCACTGGATGGAGATGAGGCACAAGATCATGAAGCACTGCATCAGGATCGACAGCACATTCTTCCGCCGCACCAGGCCGCCGTAGAAGAAGGCCAGGGCGGGCGTCATGAGCATCACCATCGCTGTGCCCACCAGCACCCAGGCGGTGTCGCCCGAATCGATGGCGCCGGCGGCCGGCGGCGTGGCCGGCGTATCGGCGCGGGCCGGCGACGGCAGGGCCAATGTCGCCAGGAGCACTGCCCCACAAATAAAGAGCACCCTGCTGCCGGTTGCCTTGCTTGCCATCATAGCGCGTTTCTCCCAGAGCAGCCGTACCGAAGCGGCTGCACTGCCTGCGCTTATATGCAATACTTATGCCATCGTCGGTATTCGCGCAAGAAACTGAGTTTGTAAAGGCTTACGTTCATCGGCATAATTCACCACAGACATGAAGGGCGGACATATATGTTTTGGATCAGGCGGGCTAATAACAAAAATGTCGCGAAGCATGAGGTGGCCGGCGGCCCGCGCAAGAGCATCGTAATCAAGCCGAGCCGCCGTGCGGCCGGGCCTTTCGTCGCCCGAAACCCGCCTGACCATTGTTACGAATTACCCTTGACGCCCCGCCAAAGCGTGGTAGACTGTCCCTAGCTTCGACTCCCGCTTGGGGAAGCGGCGGGTATGTTTACGTCGAGGGGCATGAGCGATCTCGCTCATTCACGCATGCCTCTGGCCCGCACGGGCGAGTTTCCAAGGGCAACGAGATTTGCTTATCCGTTTGCGTCTTCTTCTTGAATCACGGACGCCAACGCTGAGAAAGGACCGGCTATGTGCATTCTGCGCGACAAACGAATGGTCCTGATCCTCTGCCTGTGCGTGCCTGTGCTGGCGTCCGCGCCGGCCGGGGCCGAGCTTCTGACGTTTTCGCAGATGGACTTCAACCTGGAGGGCAACCTGTTCCCCAACAGCGATTGGGGCCGGCTGGACTTCACCTTCACCGGGTACGACACCATCAAGTACCTCAATCTGACGGTCAATGGTTCCTGGCAGATCCAGAACGTTCCCCTCATCTCCACAGTGGGAGAAGGCGTGGACCAGCACATGATCTGCGGTTTTTCCCTCGGCAACCTGCCGGGCGTGGATGTGACCAGCCTGAATTACGGCTATGCGGTCACCGATGGCGTCCTGACCTCCGAGCCGGCCAGCACGATACCCGCTTCCGTGGGCAACTACCAGGTGAGCATGTGGTCCGGTCCCCCCGGAAGCACGGGCATGGCACAGGCGGTGCCCCTGGTCGGCGCGGCGGCGACCGACAGCTTGATCCACTGGCACATGGGCGAAACGTTTCCAAACCAGAAAGCCGGTGTTAACGAATGCGTCCCGGCCGCCGTTTCCAACAGCCTTCAGTATCTCAACACGGTCAAAGGCTTGGACATGTTTACCTACCAGATGTCCATTGCGACGATGAAGACGGCTACCGGGTGGGGGGCCACCGGTGCGCCCCTGTATACCTGGTGGTCAAACAAGAACAGCTACATGCAAAGCCATGGGTACAACATCACCACGCGAAGGGAAACGGACATTTCCAAGCTGGCCGCGGAGATTGATGCCAATCAGGATGTGGAGATTGACGAGGCCTGGCCGGTGTGGCTCCCGATAGACCCCAACTACCACCCGCCGTACGATCCCAACAATTATGACCCGAACTGCCCTCATGACGCCAATTGGGTCCTGACGACGGCCGCTCATTGCATGGCGCTGAACGGCATTATTCCCCTTAGCGGCGGCAGGTACCTCCTGAACGTCATCGATGATGTGAACCAAAAGGGGGTTGGCGGCAACGATCCGGACGGGCGATGCCTCATCTACAACAACGGAAAGCTGAGCGACTTGTGGGGCACCCCCGAGGGTGCCACGTTCTACGATGCGATTATCGAGTGCCCCGAGCCCACCACGCTGGCCCTGCTGGCCCTGGCCGGCGCGGCGCTGCAGGCGAGGCGGCGGCGGTAGGCGTGTCCCGTCAACGCGATTGCCAAGACAAAACTCACCACAATGTAAAGTATTTTCTCCATGTAGCGCAGGCGTAGCGAGGTCAAACCCAGGCTGCCTAAGCGAAAAACCCTTGCAAGTGCTTGTCTTGCAAGGGTTTTTGACTGGAGACGGCGAGGCTCGAACTCGCGACCTGCTGATTGCGAACCAGCCGCTCTCCCAACTGAGCTACGTCCCCGGTCGCTTTGCGTTTGAAGTATAGCGATTGGCGGCGGTGAAGCAAGTCCCCTCCTTTCGAAGAACCGGCACACCCTGCTCATCGGCCGGCGAAATTGTTTTTTCGTTAAATCCGTCAGCCTCGCTAAAGCCTCACCGCCGAACGCCGATTCTAAAGGTGTCCGGCAGGCAGTCGCCGTGGGCGGCGAGATGAGATCGACCTGGCTGCGGGCCAGGCTGGCCGCCTACCGCCGGCTCTAGCGTGGTTGAGGGAGCGGCAATGCGCGTGGCGATGTTCTCCTGGGAAGCACTTCACTCGATTCCGGTCGGCGGCGTTTCAGCACATGTCAGCGAATTGGCGGATGCCTTGCACCGCCGCGGCCACCAGGTGCACATCTTCACCCGCATGGGTCAGGGCCAGGGCAAGTACGACCGCATCGACGGCGTGCATTACCATCGCTGCCCCTTCGGCTGGGACCCGGATTTCCTCCGCGAAATTAACAACATGTGCGACTCATTCGCCTGGCATATGGGCGAGACGGCGGCGGCCATCGGCCCCTTCGATGTGGCCCACGGCCACGATTGGCTGGCAGCCAAGGCCTTGATCCAGGCCCGCAATCATCACGACCTGGCCTGCGTGTTCACCATTCACTCCACCGAGTACGGCCGGTGCGGCAATGCCAACCACGGCGGGCGCTCCAGCGATATCCGCCACATCGAATGGGAGGCGGGCTTCTGCAGCGACCAGGTCATCGCCGTCAGCGGCGTGATCGGCCGCGAGTACGGCTGGCTCTATTCCGTGCCGCCCCAGAAGATCAATCCCATCTACAACGGCGTGCAGCCGCGCCGGTTCGAGGGTCAAATCGACGGCGCCGCCGAGCGCGCCCGCTACGGCATCGGCGCGAGGGATCCGATGGTGTTCTTCTGCGGCCGGCTCGCCTGGCAAAAAGGGCCGGATATCCTCATCGAATCGGTTCCCGCCGTGCTGCAGCGTCACCCGCAGGCGAAGATCGTGCTGGCCGGCGATGGCGAGATGCGCTGGGGCCTGGAACGGCGCGCCGCCGACCTGGGCGTGGCCCATGCCGTGCGCTTTGTCGGCTGCAAGCGCGGCAGCGACCTGGCCAACCTGTTCAAGGCCAGCGATGTCGTCTGTGTTCCCAGCCGCAACGAGCCCTTCGGCATCGTCATCCTGGAGGCCTGGAGCGCGGGCAAGGCCGTGATCGTCACGCATAACGGCGGCCCCGCCGAATTCGTCCACCACGGCCAGGACGGCCTGAAAATCTACGACCACGCCGACTCCATCCGCTGGGGCATCGTCGAGGCGCTGGACCACCCCGACCTGACCCGCGCCATGGGCCGCTCCGGCCGGCAGCGCGTCGCCCGCGAGTTCTCCTGGGATCGTATCGCCTCCCAAACCGAAGAGGTGTACGCCCGGGCCATCATGGCCAATCGCCTGCGCCTGGGCCTGGCCGCCAAGGTCTCCGACCGCATCACGATCGAGCTGGCCATGCCCGCGGCCGCCGCCAAGGCGGCGTAGCCTTAACGTGGCATGGGCGTCTCGCCCATGAGTTCCACGGGCGTCTCGCCCGTGTCGGACAGCAAGAAACGACCGGACCACGGCCAAGATGGCCGTGCTACTCACGGGCGAGACGCCCGTGCTACGATCGCAGCACATTCCCAAACTCATTCCGGCGGCTCCGACGGATCGAACAACGCCCCTTCCACCGGCGCGGCCGGCTTTACGCCCAGGTGGTCGTAGCCGCGGATGGTCACACTGCGGCCGCGGCGGGTGCGGGCGATCATGCCGATCTGGAGCAGGTAGGGCTCGACCACATCGACCAGCGTATCCGTTTCCTCGCCCAGCGTGGCGGCAACCGCCTCGATGCCGACGGGCCCGCCGCGGTAGATGTCGATCACCGTTCGCAGGAACGCGCGGTCCAGCTCATCGAGGCCGAGCTGGTCGATGCCTTCCAGGTCAAGCGCCGCCTGCACCATCGGCTCGGTCAGCCGGCCATCGCCCTTGACCTGGGCGTAGTCGCGGCAGCGGCGCAGCAGCCGGTTGGCGATGCGCGGTGTGCCGCGCGCCCGCCGGGCGATCTGCTCGACGGCCGGCTCGTCGTACGCGATGTTCAGCATCCGCGCCGACATCCGCACGCGCCGGCCCAGATCCTCCGGCGTCCAGAAGGTCAGGTGGTGCTGAATGCCGAATCGCGTCCGCAGCGGCGGGCTCAAGAGTCCCGCGCGCGTCGTCGCGCCCAGCAGCGTGAAGGGTTTGAGCGGCAGGTTGATCGTGCGGCTGTGCATGCCGGAATCGACCACGAAATCCACCTTGAACTCCTCCATCGCCGGGTAGATGTACTCCTCCACGGCGGGGGAGAGGCGGTGGATCTCATCGATAAACAGCACATCGCCGGCCTGCAGGTTGGTCAGGATGCCGATCAGGTCGCTGGGCCGCGATATCGCCGGCCCGGAGGTAACTTTGATCGACGCCCCCATCTCGTTGGCGATCACGTACGCCATGGTCGTCTTGCCCAGGCCGGGGGGGCCATGCAGCATGACGTGCTCCATGGGCTCGCCGCGCTGGCGGGCGGCGGTGATGGCGATCTTCAGCTTGGCTACCAGCTCGGCGGTGCCGATGCATTCATCCAGCATCGTCGGCCGCAGCGTGATATTAAGCTGCTCATCCTCCGGCCCGGTCGATTGGCTCGAAATGATTTTCTGTCTGGCCATGGGCTCTCTTTTGGGTGGCACAGGCTTTCTAGCCTGTGTCGGTGGCACAGGCTTTCAGCCTGTGTCCGCTCCCGGCAAAGCCACAGGCTAAAAGCCTGTGCCACCGGACCCGCGCAGCCGGTATACCTGCTGCAAAATTGCCTCCGTGGTCTCCGGGACATCCTCGGCGGCCGTGGCGCGCTGAACCATCGCCAGGGCATCGGCGCGTTTCTCGCCCAGTTGCACCAGGATAGCCACCGCCTGCGCCGCCGGCTCATTCAGCGAGCAGGCCGCCGCCACCGCCGCCGCACCGCCGGTGGCGAATTCGGCGGCCTTCTCGCGCAGCTCGGCGATGATCGTCTGGGCGGTCTTCTTGCCGATCTCCGGCAGGTGGGTCAAGAACAGCTCATCGCCATGGGCGATGGCCGAGGCGATCTCGCCCACATCCCGCGCCAGCGCCTTGAGGCCTTTGCGAATGCCCAGGCCCTTGACCTTCGTCAGCAGGCGGAAAAACTCGCGGTCGGTCTGGCTGAGAAAGCCGACCAGCCGGGGCGTTTGCGCCCCGCGGGCCGGATCGCCCTCGACGTAGTGGATCGTGTACAGCACCACCTCGCGATCGGCCCGGTTCTTCAGCCGCTGGGCATCGACCGCCGGCACGAGCACCTCGTACCACAGGCCCCCGCCCAGGTCGATCAGGGCCGTCGTGTCCGTGACTTCTTCTATGCGGCCGGCGATTCTGGCAATCATAGTGGTCTAACATTATCCAAACGCCGGGGAATGCGAAATCCTAAATTCGCTCGCCCGGTCGAAATTCATGGTCAACTGCGGAAATTCCGCAGTTGCCTCCGACATTGCCGGAGTCGCTGGGGCCAACTGGTGAATTTCTCCAGTTGCCTGCCGGGGTCTCAGGATCGACTTCGGTACTGTCGGTGTCGCGCCGGCGGTCAACTGGTGAATTTCACCAGTTGCCTGCCGGGATCTCAGGGTCGACTTCGACATTGTCGGAGTCGCGCTGGGGGTCAACTGGTGAAATTCACCAGTTGGGCCAGTCAGGTGGAAATAACCGTTATGAGCTTTGGCATAACTACTTAGATCACATTTTATGCCCAAGTCCGGGGTCGCCAACTGCGGAAATTCCCCAGTTAAGTCCGAAGGCATCGACTTGGACCTCCGGGTAAAGAGACTCAACCCGCCCGAGACCAAGAACTCGTAATTAATTCTATTAGCGTAACTTAGCACTGATATCCAACCTCAGGTACATTGCAGATCATTCTTGTAGCCATCGCGGCAACCCAAGCCGCATAGGCTTCGAACAGCATCATCATTCCATACACGCATGCTCACAGACACCAAAGACACGGCTCCATACGGATAGTTAGGTAGATTCTATGCGTTTTTTTCTGCCTGTCAAGTAGTTTTCTTGAGAACGCTACAAATCGCTACAAATCGCGACACGTTGGCCCACGTGTGGCAATCCCCGGCCCTCCCTGCCAATCGGGCCGAATCCCGCGCCAACAGCGACAAATCGCGTCAAACAGCGTCAAATCGCGACAAACTGCGACTACGGCGTGTGCGCCATTCGCTGCGCCACGATGTCAGCATGCGTGAAAGGCCAGAAGAAGATCGCCCTTGCCTCCCGGGGGAACCCCGTTAAAATGATACCTAACAGAAAGCGAACATATTTCCACGCACGGAGGCGCGTCCATTCGGGAGAAGGGAACCCGCGTGACCTGCCTCCTCGACAAAACAGTCGGCCTTTACCGCCCCCGGCGGCCCCTCGAATCCGACTTCCACCGCCTCATCCGTGAGCACTTCGACGACTTCCGCCTTGCCTACCCCGAGTGCTACGCCCGCCAGTTCGGCTACTGGCGGCCGGTCTTCGACAAGGCTGTCCGCCAGTTCCTCAAGTGCGGCGACCTTCAGCACGGCTTCGCCCGCGTCCGCTGCCCGGATTGCCGGCATGAATTCCTCGTTGCCTTCTCCTGTAAGCAGCGGTGCATCTGTCCCAGTTGCAGCCAAAAGCGAACCCTCCTGACCGGCATGCACGTGGCCGAGAATGTATGCCTGGATGTGCCCCACCGCCAGTTCGTCTGGACCATCCCCAAACGCCTCCGCATCTTCTTCCGCTTCCACCGCGCCCTGCTGGCCCGCCTGCCCGCCCTGGCCTGGCGATCGCTTCTGGAAGTCTACCGCTCCCTGCTGGGCAGCGATGCCGCGCCCGGCGGCATCCTGGCCATCCAGACCTTCGGCCAGCTCATCCACTTCCATCCCCACATTCACGGCCTGATCACCGATGGGGCTTTTACACCCGCTGGCAATTTCCTTCCGCTACCGCCCAATCTGGGCCACGAATCGTTCCTGCGCCTCTGGGAAAACAACGTCTTTCGCCTGCTGCTGGATGAGGACAAGATCGAGCCGGCCGTAGTTGATCAGATTCGCTCCTGGCGGCACAGCGGCTTCGGCATCGACCGCAGTGTCCGCCTTGAGGCCGGCGACCGCCAGGCCATCCAGCGCCTGGCCGAGTACATGGCCCGAAGCCCCTTCAGCCTGGCACGCCTGATCCGTATCACCCCGGCCGGCCAGGTCATCTACCGCGCAGAGAAGGACCGGCCGTTGGCGTTTCCCGAGCCGGGGAGTGGTGATCTGTTCGGCGGCGTGCCCCGCAACTACCAGATCTTCAAGCCTGTGGACTTCCTGGCCGAACTGACCCAGCACATCCCCAACAAAGGCGAGCACCTCATCCGCTACTGCGGCCACTACTCCAACAAGGCCCGGGGACTAAGGGCCAGACAAGCCGCCGCCAGGACTACCTGCCCTTCCCACCCGGCGGACCAACACGCCGGGGGCCTACCGCCGCCGCCCGCCCAGCCCGCCACGCCCGCCACGCCCGACCGCCGCCGCTGGGCCATGCTCATTCAGCATATTTACCAGGTCGACCCGCTCAAGTGCCCGTGCTGCGGCGGCGCCATGAAGATCCTCTCCTTCATCGAGGCCCGCCAGGGTGATGTCATTCGCAAGATCCTCCAGCACTGCGGGCTCTGGCAGGATCCCCCCTCACGCTCTCCCCCGAGCCCCTCGGCCGCCGCTCCCGCCGCCCCGGCCGGCCCGGATGACGACATGCGCTGTACCTGTCAGCCGGACGGCGACTACCTCGATTTTATGCGACGCCAGGATGTCGATGAAGTCGAGCCAGTCTGGGAGCCGTAGTTCCCCTGCCGAAAAAGATGCAAAATCGTTGCCGGTTCAGCACTTGACGCTGGCGACCACGGGGATATAATGCGCTCAAATCGACCGAAACGGGGTTGTCGGCTCGACGCCTCTGGCCGCAGCACGGCCAAAGGCCATCCGAGCCGCCCGATCAGGCGACAAATAGGAGCGCCAACATGCGATCGGCACCATCCCCCTC
>PMYD01000023.1 GCA_003171335.1 Phycisphaerales bacterium | reverse complement strand
CACCATTCGTGGGGAAGCCCAGGACTCCATCCGGCGATCGAAGTCCTGATAGCCCCTGCGCGTGCCCTTAGGCTAGAATGGCCGCATGTTCGGTTCTGCAATCACCTTCGCCAACCCGGCCCTCTGGTACGCCGCTTCGGCGGCAACCGTGCCGATCATTCTGCACCTGGTGCTGCGGACGCGGGCCAGGCGCGTGGTGCTGCCGACGATGCAGTTCGTCAAGCTCAGCCACCAGGTCAGCCGGGCGCGGTTGCGGCTGCGGCAATTGCTGCTTTTGGCCATGCGCATCGCCGCCCTGCTGCTGATCATTTCCCTGCTGGCGGGCACGCAGGTGGTGCTGGGCGGCGGCCGCGGCGGCTCAGAGGTGCTGCCCATGGCCCTGGTGGTGGCCATCGACAACAGTGCTTCAATGTCCTACAAGGAGGCCGGCCGCTCGCACCTGGCCTGGGGCAAGCTGCTGGCCCGGCAGATGGTGGAGGAGCTGCCGGATGGCTCGCAGGTGGCGATGGTAAGCCCGGCGCTGGGCCAAGGCGCCAGCCCCGGCGGCTCGGCGACCAACCCCGGCGGCCTGGGAACCGATCGCGCGCTGGTCGGCCGCCAGATCGACGAGATCCCACAAAGCTACCAGAGCCTCCGCGTCGATTCGCCCCTGCGCCAGGCCCTGGCCATGCTGGCCCGCTCCACCCTGCCGCGGCGGGCGGTGCTGCTGATCACCGATCGCACGGCCGCCGCCTGGACCGGCGTAGAGGCGCAGGATTTAGCAGCCGAGGCCAACGACGCCGCGATTTATGTCCCCGATTGCTGGCAGGGTCCGCCGGCCAACGTGGCGCTGGGGCCGGTGCGGCTGTCGCAGGCCATCTGCCCCCTGGGCGCTTCCGTCCAGGCCGACACCACGGTCAGCGCCGTCGGCATCTCCGGGCCGGCGCTGGTGGAGCTGCACCTGGAGGGCAAGACCATCGACCAGCGCGGCGTCAGCCTCACGCCCGGGGCCAGCGGCGCGCCGGTTTCCTTCCGCCTGACGCCCGAGGCGCCCGGCGTGCTGGACTATTCCATTCACCTGGCGGCCCCCGACGCCCTGGAATGCGACAACGCCCGCTACTTCAGCCTCGTGGCCGAGCCGCTCAAGACCATGCTGGTGGTACGCGAGGCAGCCGCCGCCGGCGACGACACGACGGCCTTTATCATGTCCAACGCCGTGGCCCCGGCGGGCCAGACCGCCGGACGACTGGTGGAGGCCCGCACCATTTGGGCCGCGGCCCTGGCCGGCGAAGACCTGCGCCAGGTGGCCCTGGTAATGCTGGCGGGCATCCGCCGCCTGCCGGCCGGCCAGTGGGACCGCCTGGGCGGCTACATCGCCGAGGGCGGCCGGCTGTGGATCGTGCCGGAGGACGGCCTGGACGTGGCCGATTATTCCTGCCCGGCGGCCAAAACGCTGCTGCCGGTCGAGCTGCGCGGCATCGAAACGCTGGCCGAGCCGATGGGCGTGGGCCCGGCGGGGGCGACCGAACAATATCTGTCACCCTTTGTTGGAACGGCCAATCCCCCGCTGTCGGAGATTGTCTGCCACAAGCGGCTGCGCGCTTCCGGCGGCGCCGGCCGCGTGGTGCTGGCGTTCGCCGATGGCGTGCCCGCCATCGCCGAGCGCCGCGTCGGAACCGGCCGGGTGCTCTGGTGGGCCGTGTCGCCAGCGCGAAGTTGGAGCAATTTGGCCAGCGACCGGCTGGCGCAGCTACCCATCCTGGCCCGCCAGGCGGCCGCCACGCTGCTGTTCGACCGGCCCGGCCCGGTGGACTGCTACTGCGGCGAGCCGGTGCGGCTGCGGCTGCCGGAAGGTCCCATCGAGACCGCCGGCCTGCGCGATCCGGCGGGTGTGGCCCAAAAAGCCCGTGTCGACCCGGCCAGCGGCGTGGCCGTCGTCGAGCCCGACCGCCCGGGGCGCTGGTATGCCGACCTGGCCGGCCCCGCCGGCAAGGCCACCCAGCCTTTCACGGTGAACGTGGACCCCGTCGAAAGCGACCTGCGCCTGCTCTCCTACGACGAGCTGCGCCAGCGCCTCGGCGGCCGAACCCTCGTTTCCGCGGCCGATCCGCAAACCCTGCTCCGCGGCGGCGGCCGCGCGCTCCGGCTGGCCCGGCTCGACTGGCCCCTGGCCCTGGCCGCCACGCTGCTGTTGATCGGCGAGAGTTTTCTCGCCAACCGCTTTTACCGGCAGGCGGGAAAATAGACCGCAGCCGCGGGGTCCATGAATCGTGTGGCCAGCGGCTGGAAAACTGCCTTGACAGGCGGCTGCCTCGTAGTAATCTGTTATTGACTCCATCCGCTGTGGGCGTGGCGGGTAGTTCAACGAACGGGCAGGAGCGATCTCGCTCCTCGCATCTCTTGCCCGAGGCCATCTCGGCCAAGTCCAAATCAAAACGGGCTATTTTTCCATTGAGAATTGGCGGAAGCTTCGTGGCTTTCGGCCCTTGGGGGGCCGCAAGGCCTGGGGTGAAAGCAACCTTTTTGAGCCTGTGCCACGGCCGCCCCGAGGGGCTCTCCGGGGCACAAAATGAGGAGCGGAGAGATGAAACGACTGATGGCGATGGGGATCGTGATGTTGAGTGCGGCGGTCGCGGTTCAGGCGGCCCCGACGGTTTACGCCGAGATCACCTTTCCGACCAGCACAACCTGGAAACTGTGGCTGACGGAGACGACCAATTGGGACGGCAACCCGGCCGACATGACCCCGGGCGGCTTGGGCATTGCCGGCTTTTGCTTTGGCCTGCCGGGCGCGACGTCGGGCCTCAAGGCCACGCCGGCGTACGTGAACCTGGAAACAACCGACGACCCACCGGTGACGGTCGGCTCCGTCGGCTTTTCGGTTGGCCCAAGCATCGCCAACACGGATGTGAAGGGCAACATCCAGGCATTTGCGGGACAGGATATAACCGTCCCCCAGGGCGTTTGCTACGGCTTCGGCGTGACCGCCGGCAGCTATACGGTGCCGGATGCCAATATGTATCAGACCACGGGCCCCTATAGCTGGGCTGCCCCCGGCGCCCCCGGTTCGGCCAACCCGGGCGTGCTGGTTTTCAGCGGCAAGCGAAATGCCGGGCAGGCGGTGTCCATCGATTACAGCCAAAGCCAGGTCAATGTCTTCACAGGCATCCAGACGCTTACCAATGGAGTCGTTGACGCGGCGATCCTGGTTCCCGAGCCGTGCGCCCTTCTGCTCCTGACGATGGGTGGACTGGCCGCATGGCGCCGTCGGCGGCGATAAGAGTGATGTTCGCGGGCCTCCCGGCTTGCGTGGGCCGGGAGGCTGCGGCTGATGAAACACTGCCGAATTTCCGCAGCGCGAGTGAGCGGTGACTCCCGCTTCACGGCGCCGGTCCCAGCAGCCGGAGGCTTTATCTACACTTCGCCCTGCTGGGTCGAGGCATCGAGAAAACCTTCCAGCCGGCGGGAGCGCACGGGGTGCTGGAGCTTGCGGATGGCCTTGGCCTCCACCTGGCGGACGCGTTCGCGGGTGACCTTGAAGATGCGGCCGACTTCTTCCAGCGTGTACGTGTAGCCATCGCCGATTCCGTACCGCAGCTTGATGATCTCGCGCTCGCGGTAGGTGAGCGTCTTGAGCACCTCTTCGATGCGGTCCTTGAGCATTTCCTGGCCGGCGGACTCGACGGGGCTCTCGGCGGATTCATCCTCGATGAAGTCGCCGAAGTAGCTGTCCTCGCTCTCGCCCACGGGCCGGTCCAGGCTGATGGGGTGGCGCGAGATCTTCATCACGCGCCGCGCCTCCGAGACGCTCATGCCGGCCTCCGAGGCGATCTCCTCGATGGAGGGCTCGCGCCCCAGTTGCTGCACCAGGCGCTTGGAAATGTTGCGCAGGCGGCTCATCGTCTCGATCATGTGCACCGGGATGCGGATGGTGCGGGCGTGGTCGGCGATGGCCCGNNCACCACGTGGCGTACGTGCTGAATTTATAGCCGCGGCGGTACTCGTACTTGTCCACCGCGCGCATCAGGCCGGTGTTGCCTTCCTGGATGATGTCCAGGAACGACAACCCGCGGTTGCGGTACTTCTTGGCGATGGAGACCACCAGCCGCAGGTTCCCGCCCGATAGCTCGCGCTTGGCCTGCTCGTAGTCGTTGAACACCTTCTGCGTGGCTTTGACGCGTTTGCGCAGCAGATCGGGCACTTCCAGCACCATGTCCTGGAGGCCCTGGAGCTCCTCGCGCATCACGGCCACATCTTCGGGCGGCGTGTCGTTGGCGGCGGCGTTGGCGATGGCCCCTTCCAGCTCCGACATCTTCTCGGAGATGTGGGCCAGCTTCTTCATCAAGGGCTGAATGCGGCTGGTGCGCAGCGACAGCTCTTCCAGCAGCTTGGCCCCGCGCCGCCGGCGCCGCCAGATCTGCCGCGTCGTGCGCCGCTGCTCGGAGGGGCTGGCGGCCGGGTCGTTGGCCTTGCTCCAAGCGCGCTGATTGGCGGTGATGAGCTTGCGCACCGTTTCCAGGTTCATCGGCAGCCGCTCGGAGATCGTCTCCTTGGCCAGGTTCTCGGCGGTGGAGATCTTCATCGTGCGGTCGAAGGGCAGGTCGCCATCCCCCACCATCTGGAGAATCTCGACCGCCTGGCTCATGCAGTAATCGCTCTCCAGGACGCGGCGGCGGAAGTGCATCCGGGTCATCTCGATTTTCTTGGCCAGCGAGATTTCCTGCGGCCGCGTCAAGAGCGGAATCTCGCCCATCTGCGTGA
The DNA here is from genome assembly GCA_003171335.1 of Phycisphaerales bacterium. Lineage (GTDB taxonomy): Bacteria > Planctomycetota > Phycisphaerae > SM23-33 > FEN-1343 > FEN-1343. The sequence continues at coordinate 46,363 of PMYD01000023.1, read as the reverse complement.
GGTACATCCGCACGGGGTCATCGATGCGCCGCGAATCGGCCTCGAGTTCCTGCTCCAGGGCGGTGGGCTTGCGCTTCTTGCCGCCTTTGCCCGCCGGGGCCGCCGGCCCTTCGCCTTCCTTGGGCGCGACCGCCTCCTCGAAGGGCGCTTCGGCCTCGATGGTGGCCTCATCGACCAGCTCGATGCCCTGTTCATCCAGGGTCATCAGCAGGCTGTCGAGGTTTTCGGGCGAGAAGTCGTCGGGTAGCTCCTCGTTCATCGCCTCGTAGGTGATATAGCCCCGGGCCTTGCCCGCCTCGACGAGCGACTTGAGCAGGCTGTCGGTCTTCGCGCTGAGCTTGCCCAGCGAGGCCTTGAACTTGTCCCCCGGCGCTGGCGGCGGCACCGCCGCGGGCGCCGCACCCTCGACCTTGGCCGGCGCTGGCGGATTCTTCTCGGCGGTGACTTTGTCCGTGCTCTTATCCGCTGCAGTTGTTTTCTGCGCCATAGTATCCGTACTCACAATGCAATCAGGGACGGCCCCTACACCTCCAGGAGCCATCTGGATCCGGTACTTACAAGAACCGCTCATTATATTGCAGTACAGCGGAGACGATCAAGCCCGCAATTGAGAGGATATTGCAAATCTCTGTCAGTACGTAAGTTCCGGCTTTTTCAAAGTTTATCGCGACTGGACAGGCATGGCAGGGGTGGCACAGGTTTTCAGCCTGTGACTCTTGCCGGAAGGACACAGGCTAAAAGCCTGTGCCACCCCTCTACCACGGCCGCCGGCGGGCGTCGGGGCGGCGCAGGGCGTCGGTCAGTTGCCGCAGCGAAGCATCATCGCCGGTCTTTCGCAGCTCACCCAACTCCTCGCGCTGGACCGCATGGGCCATCAGCGACAGGTCGCCGGTCAGCGTTTCCTGATAATTTCCCCGGGCCTCGCCGGCGGCGGCCAGGTCGGTAATAATCTGTCCCCACTCGGGGGTTTCCTGGGCATAGAGCAGCGTTTCCAAGCGCAGCTCGCCCGCGGAGGCCAGCCGCCACAGCTCGCGAGCCACCGGCACGAGCGCCGGCTCGGTGAAATCTTCCAGGCCGATCTGCCGGGCCGCCTGCTCGAACAGATCTGGCTGGCAGATCAGCACTTCCAGTATCCGCCGCTGCGCCGCCGCCAGGCCAACCGCCGGCTCGGGCGCGGCCGCCCCGCTGGTGACCCCCGGCTTGGCCGAGGCCGCCGTAGGCACCTTGCGGAGGAGTTGACGGATGTTTCGATATAACTCCTCAGGCGGTATATCAACCAGTTGGGCTAGCCAATTCGCCAGCCATCCTTGGCGCACGCCATCGATCGCGCCAAACGCCGAACTCGAAACAACCGCCTGCAAGAACTCCTCTGCCGCGCGGCGCTTGGCGACCAGATCGCCAGGCGAATACATTGTCGCCCAGCGGCGCTGCCACAGATGCTCCAGGGCAGGAGGCGCCTCTGCCAGTACCTTACGAAACGCTTCGCCCCCGTGCGCCGAGACGAAATCGGCCGGGTCCTTGCCATCGGGCACGACGGCGATCCGCACGTTCATCTGCTGGGCGATGAACAGCTCCATGCCGCGTTCGGCGGCGGCCAGGCCGGCGGCATCGGCATCGAACACCAGCACCAGGTCGGTCGCCAGCCGGCTGAGCATGCGAACGTGCCGCTCGGTGAGCGCTGTGCCCAGCGTGGCCACAACGTTCTCCACGCCCGCCTGCGCGGGCAGCAGGGCGTCGAAATACCCCTCGACGACCGCCACCTGGTTGGCCGCGGCGATGGCCTGGCGGGCCCAGTTCAATCCGTACAGGTTAGACGACTTGTCGAACAGAATGGTTTCAGGGCTGTTCACATATTTCGCACGTTCCTCGGCCGCCAGGGCCCTGCCGCCAAAGGCGATGAGGCGGCCGGCCTGGTCGAGGATGGGGAACATCAGCCGGTTTCGAAAGCGGTCGTAGCAGCCGCCGGTCTCTCGTGCGGCCACCAGGCCGCAGGCCACAAGCTGGGCCTCGCGAAAACCCGCCGCCCGTGCGGCCAGGGCCAGGGCATCCCAAGTTTCGGGGGCGTAGCCGATCTCAAACCGCGCCAAACTCTCTTCCGTCAGCGAGCGGCCGAGAGCATACGCCAAGGCATGGCGGCCGCGCGGCTCGCGAAGCTGCCGCTGGAAGAATTCCACGGCGAAGCGCATCACCCGCTGCAGCTCCGCGCGGTCCAGGCCCGCCTCGCCGGGCGGCCCATCGCCGGTGAGCTTGGGCATGGGGATATTGGCCCGCTCGGCCAGCAGCCGCACGGCCTCGGGGAAGGTGCACTTCTGGTGCAGGATGACGAACTGGAACACCCCCCCGCCGGCCCCGCAGCCGAAGCATTTGAAAATCTGCTTGCCCGGGCTGACGTAAAAGCTGGGCGTCTTCTCGCGGTGGAACGGGCACAGGCCCATGTAGTCCTTGCCGCGCTGCTTGATGGAGACATACTGGCCGATCAGGTCGACGATGTCCGTCGCCTGCTGGACCTGGTTGACGAATTGTTCGGGCAAGAGTCCCATCGCCGCTAAGGATAAGCCGGCCGGCGGCAGATGGGTAATGGTTTGTCGGGAATCCGGCCGCTGGCGGCGCTTGCTCACGGGGGCCGAAACCAGCAAAATTACATGGAGCACCCGCCAAGGCCAGAAGATGCTCTTTCAACGAGGCGGGGGTTTTGGCGGCTCCTTGCTTTAGGAACCCGTACGGTATACGGTTGTGCATAGGATAATCGTTTCGGAAACCAGGAATAATGAATCGCTCCTCGAATGCCAATACTGTACTGAAGGACCGTGCCGGTGCTCGCACAGCCGCCGGACCCGTGCGCTTCGCGAGCAACATCCAGCAGGCCTACGAACAGCAAACCAGCGTCGAGGCGCGCAAGAGCAAAGGACAGTACTTCACCCCACCGGAAGTTTGCAGATTCATGGCCGGATTGCTTTCAGAACCGTCGCGCGAGCACTACCGCTTTCTCGATCCGGGTGCCGGGGTCGGGTCGCTGAGCGCTGCTGTGTGTGAACGTCTGAGCCATTCCGACAAGCCGCTTCACATTGAGGCGGTGCTGTTTGAGAATGACGGGGACGTGTTGGCATATCTGCGCCGCACGATGGAAAACTGCCAACAGGAACTGGATCGGGCAGGGCACGCCTTGACAGTAACGATTCACGAAAGCGATTTCATCCTGGACGCCGCCGCTATCCTCCAGGGCAATCACGGACTGTTCAACGATGCGGTTGCGCTAGAGAAATTTGACGGGGTCATCCTGAATCCTCCCTATTTCAAGCTGAACAAGAACTCCGATTATGCGCGGGTGATGGAGGCCGTGGTCTATGGCCAGCCCAACATCTACGCATTTTTTCTAGCAGCTTCAGCCCAGATGCTCCAACCCGGCGGGGAAATGGTCGCCATCACGCCGCGGAGTTTCTGCAACGGATTGTATTTCCGGGAATTCCGGCATTGGTTCTTTGAGCGGATGGCCCTCGATCGCGTTCACCTGTTTGAATCGCGTAAGGACACGTTCCGCGACGTGCTTCAGGAAAGTATCATTACTCGCTCTCACCGGCTTGGCCAATCCTCCGCGTGCATCACCATCAGCACGAGCATTGGCCGCGACCTGGAAGGAAGCATGCACGAGCGGAAGCTTCCCGCGAAAGACATTCTGGACGATTCAGCAGGCGACTACATGATTCGTATGCCCGCTTCCGACGAGGATTCCCTCATCCTGGAAACCGTGGAGTCCTGGCCGGATCGCTTCTCCGATTTGGGCCTTCGCGTCTCGACCGGCCCGGTGGTGACCTTCCGCGCTCGGGAATTCCTGTTGCATGGCATGAAGGACACTGCCGCGCCGCTACTTTCCACGTTCAACGTCAAGCCTTTTGAGACGGTCTGGCCCGCCCTGCATAAGAAACACCCGATCGCACTAAGAGTCTGCCCCGCATCGATGAAGCTCCTGTTGCCCTCGAAGAATTATGTCCTCTTGCGCCGCTTCAGCGCCAAGGAGGAGCGGCGCAGGCTCACTGCGAGCTGTTTAATAGGCGCGTCACAGCCGGGCCCATATGTGGCACTGGAAAATCACCTCAATTACATCTATCACGCAGAACGATCCCTCTCGCTCGATGAAACCTACGGCCTAGCCGCGCTGTTCAACTCCGCTTTGCTTGACCGCTATTTCCGCACCATAAGTGGTAGCACCCAAGTCAACGCCACGGAACTCCGAACCATGCCATTCCCAATTCTCAAGAGCGTCGCCGCCATCGGGCGGAAGATACAGGCTCTGCCGGAATTCGAGAGCAGAGCAATCGAGCAGATTGTCCTCGATGCGGTCGGCGTGAATGGATCCCTGGGGCAGCACCTGATGGATGCCGCCTTGTGAGCAAGATTGATGAGGCACGCGACATACTGACTTCGCTAGGCCTGCCCCGCAGCCAGCAGAACGAGCGATCCGCGCTGACGCTCCTAGCCCTTGCCGATATCGGCCCCCATACTCCATGGAAGAACGTAAAGAGGCCGATGGTCCGTATCTGGGACATCATGAGCTTCATGCGCAAGCGCTATGACAAAAACTATGCCGCGAACACGCGGGAGACTATCCGGCGTCAGACGATACACCAATTCGAGCAAGCGCGCATCGTTAACAGAAACCCGGACGACCCGAGCCGTCCGACCAATAGCGGCAAGACCGTTTATCAGCTCACGGACGAGGTAGTGCCGTTGCTCAAGGCGTTCAAGACATCCACCTTTGAGAACAAACTTAAATCCTTCATCACCCGGTTCAGTTCGCTGGAGGAAGACTATCGGCGGTCACGGGAAGGCCTGAAAGTTCCGCTCACCTTGCCGGATGGCTCTATCGTTTACCTCTCACCGGGAGAGCACAATGTGCTCCAGGTCGCGATTGTCGAAAAGCTCGGCCCGCGCTTTGCGCCGGGCGCGGTCGTTCTGTACGTTGGTGACACGGCACTCAAGAACGTGGTTTATTCAGAGGCGCAATTAAAGAAGATCGGCGTGCTGATCACGGAGCATGACAAGTTGCCGGATGTCGTGCTCTATAGGCCCGACATGAACTGGCTTTACCTCATCGAGGCGGTGACCTCGCATGGCCCAGTCTCGCCGAAGCGCCACCGAGAATTGGAGGAAATGCTCGCGCGCTGCGCGGCGGATCGCGTGTACATCACCGCGTTTCTGGACATTCGCGGCTTCCGCAAGCATGCGGCGGACATCGCCTGGGAAACAGAGGTGTGGATCGCCGACAACCCAGATCACATGATCCATTTCAACGGCCCGAAATTTCTGGGGCCATACAAGTCAAACGGGCCTGAGGCCGATGAAGCAGTTCACCAGGCCTGAACTCGACCTGATCCCGGGAGGACGAAAAGCGCGACGGTTGATTCCGGAACCGCGATAATCTCGCGCAATCCTCATCCTGCCGCTGCCGGCTCGGCGGCGCCGGTCTGCGCCATCCTGGCCGCCTGGTCGAACTTGACCGAGACGCGGCGGGAGACGCCCGGCTCCTGCATGGTCACGCCATAGAGCACGTTGGCCACGGTCATGGTGCGCTTGGAGTGCGTGATGATGATGAACTGGCTCTGGTCGAGGAACTCGCGGACCATGAGGTTGAAGCGATCGTTGTTGGACTCATCCAGGGCGGCGTCCACCTCGTCCAGGATGCAGAACGGGCTGGGCTTGGCGCGGAAGATGGAAAACAGCAGCGCCACCGTGGTCATCGTCTTCTCGCCGCCGGAGAGCAGGCTGATATTGCGCAGCTCCTTGCCGGGCGGGCGGGCGATGATCTCGATGCCGCTTTCCAGCGCATCGTTCGGGTCGGTCAGCAGCACATCCGCCTTGCCGCCGCCGAAGAGCTTGCGGAAGATCGTCTGGAAATGGTCGCGGACGGCGGCGAAGGTTTGCGAGAACAGCTCGCGGCACTGGTCGTTGAGCTTGAGGATCAGCTCGGCGAGCTGCCGGCGGCTGTCGTCGATGTCCTTGAGCTGGCCGGCGAGAAAACTCTCGCGCTGCTCCAGCTCGTCCTGCTCGCTGATGGCGTCCAGGTTCACGTTGCCCAGCCGCTGAATCTTGCCGCGCAGCTCCTGGATCTCCTGGTCCACCGCCGGCCAGTCGCGGCTGTCATCGTGCGTGTAGGCGGCGTAGGCGGCCACGACGTCGAGGTTGAGTTCCTCGGCCGCGCGCGAGATGAGGTTCTCCACGCGGACGTCCACCTCGCCGATGGCCACGCGGCGCTTGGAAATCTGGGCCGTCAGCTCATCGTGGGCGCGGCGCTGCTCGACCAGGGCGGTTCGAATCTCCTCGATCCGCTCGGTGAGCCCCTGGCGGGTCTGCTCGATCTCGGTCGCCTGCTTTTCCAGCTCCAGCCGGCGGGCGTAATGCTCCTCGATCTGCGCCCGCGCGGCCTTGATGCCGTCCTGTGCGGCGGTGAGCCGCTCGGCGGCCCCCTGGGCCTCGGCGACGGCCTCGCGCTGCTGGAGGCCCATCTGCTCGATGGACCGTTCCAGCGTGTGGATCGACTCGGCGATCCGCTGGCGCTGCTCGATGGCCTGGGCGTGGCGGACGCGCTGCTCGGTGAGTTCCTTGTGCAGGTGGTTCTGGCGCGCGTTGAGCTTCTCCAGGATGCCGGTCAACTCGGCGATGCGGCTTTGTCGCTGGCGCGAGCGCTCCTCCAGGTCGGCCACTTTCTGCGCCGCGGCCTGGGCGGCGGCCGCCGCCTCGGCGATCTCGCGGGCGATGGTTTCGATCTCGCTCATCAGCCCGGGCTGCTCGCGCTCCAGGCGGGCGAGCTGCTCGGCGAGCCGCGTGCGCGTGCTCTCGGCGTCGACCCGCTCGGTGTTGGCCTCGTAAATGGCGGTGCGAAGCTGCTGCTGCAGCTCATCGAGGTGCATCCGCCGCTCGGTGGCCACGCAGCGCTGCTCGGAAAGGTCGGCGATTCGGCCATCCAGCTCGCGAATCTGGTTGGTCAGTGCGGCCAGCTCGCTCTGGCGGCCAATCAGGCCGGCCGAGCCGCCCTTGCCCAGGCGAACGCGGCCTTCCTTGGTCAGCACGGCGCCATCGCGCGTAACCAGGCAATAGCCGCCGTCGAGTGCGGCCAGCGCGGCGTGCGCATCGGCCATCGTCTCAGCCACCAGCATCCGGCCCAGCAGCCGCCACAGCGGCGCGGCCAGCTCGCCATCCAACTCCACCAGGTCGGTCAAACGGCGCACGGGCACGGGCAGGCTCGACAAATCCGCCGGCTGCGAAAACGCCGCCAGCCCGTCGAGGCACAGCACCTCGGCCGCCGAGTGGCCCAGCACCTCGCGCAGCTCCTGCTGGCATTCCAGCAGTTCGGCCGCCGTGTCCACGACCATGCACTGCTCCATCGAGCCTAAGGCGATATCGACGACGGCCGCATGGGCCATGTCCGCGCGGATGAAGTCGGCCAACATGCCGCGGATGAACTGCAGCTTGCCCGCCTTGCGGGCCTTGAGCACCTTGCGGACGCCCTCGGCCAGGCCCTCGCCCTGCCGCTGCATTTCCTCCAGCGAGCCGCGCCGGCCGGACAGGCTGCTGCGCTTGTCCTTCAGGCCCGCCAGCTCCTGCTCCAGGCCGTGCTCCTCGCGGGCCGCCGTGGCAGACTCGGCCTTGGTCGATTCCAGCCGCTCGGCGAGCTTGGCCGCCAGGTCGTGAATCTCCACCAGGCGGCTCTCGGCGCTGCCGCGGCCGGCCAGCAAGTCGGCCATTTCCGCGGCCACCTGGACAGCGCGGCCGCTGAGCCGCTCCTTCTGGTTGGTCAGGCTTTCCTGGCGGATGCCCGAGGCGGTGATCTGGTTGTGAAGCTGGCTGGTCTGGCGCAGCAGATCGATCGTGCCGGCCTTCTCATCTTCCAGTTCGGCGGCCAGGCGCGTCACTTCCAGTTGCCCGGCCCGCTGCTCTTCCAGCATGGCCTCGACCTGCTCGGCCATCTGGCGGATCTGCAATTCAATCGTCCCCAATTGCTCCGCCTGGGCCGCCCGGGTGGCCTGGGCCTCGGCGGTGCGGCCGGTCAGCTCGGCCTCGCGCCGCTTCGCCTGGGCGATCTGGTCGGTCAGCTCCTTGGAGCGGCTCTGCAGCAGCTCGACGCGCTCCTCGCACGAGGTGATCTGCCCGGACACGCCCGCCAGGTCGGCGTCGGTCTGCCGGGCCTGCTTTTCCAGCTCGGCCAGCTCGGCGGCGCCGGAAATCTGGTTGGCATCAAGCTGCGAGATCCGCGCGGTGACGCCGGCGCAGCGGTCATTGACCTCATCCAGCGCGGCCTGCACGGCCAGGCGTTCCTGCCGCAGGCCGTGGTACTGCGCCAGGCTGAACAAGCCGCGGAGCTCCTTGAGCTTCTCCACATACGCCTGGTAGCTGCGGGCCTTGCCGGCCTGCACCTTGATGGAACGCAGGCGCTTCTGCACCTCGGCGAGAATATCGTTGGCGCGGAGCAGGTTCTGCTCGACGCGCTCGAGCTTGCGCTCGGCCTCGCGCTTGCGGGCCTTGTACTTGCTGATGCCGGCGGCTTCCTCGAAGATCATCCGCCGGTCCACCGGGTTGGCATTGAGCAGTTCGGCAACGCGGCCCTGCTCGATGATGCTGTAGGCCGAGCGGCCGATGCCGGTATCCATGAACATCTCGCGGATGTCGCGCAGTCGGGCCGGCTGGCCGTTGATGAGGTACTCGCTCTCGCCGCTGCGGTACAGTTTGCGCGTGACGCTGACCAGCTCGGGATGGGCCACATTGGCCGGGCCCACCTCCGGGCGCAGCATGCCGGAGGAGTTGTCGAACTCCAGCATCACCTCCGCCATGCCGCTGGCCTTGCGGGCGGAGGAGCCGTTGAAGATGACATCCAGCATCTCCGTGCCGCGCAGGCTCTTGGCCGATTGCTCGCCAAGCACCCATTTGACGGCATCGACGATGTTGGACTTGCCGCACCCGTTGGGACCGACGACGCCGCTGATGCCGTCGTCGAAAAGGAATTCGGTGCGATCGGAGAAACTCTTGAACCCCACCAGGACCAGCCGTCGAAGTCTCATGTACTCGCGGGCCTCCATGCCGGCGAGGCTGGAAGGCAGGAAGCTGGAGACTGAAGGCTGGAGCAAAAACACAAACTTGCACCGCCTCTGCCGCCCTGCTCCTGTTCTAGATTCCCAGCCTGATCAAAACAGGCGAGACAATCTTGCCTCGCTACACCGTATGTATCGGACACATCACGTCTAAGGCTGAAACCTTAGAACTCCTATCGTGGCACGGACGTCCCGCCCGTGAGTAGCACGGCCATCTTGGCCGTGCTCCGGCCGTTTCTTGCTGCACGCCACGGGCGAGACGCCCATGCCACGTTTTTCGGCCTCCAGCCTCCAGCCTTTATTGCCCGCCCGTGCTGTCGGGCCGGCTGACACGCTCGGGACCGGCGTAGATTCTGCCGGCCTCGCCAGCGCGCTGCAAGACAAATTCGGCCGGGATCCGCCGCTGCGGCCCTTCCTGGCAGAGCCGGTACAGCACGCCGACCACCTGGCTGTAGGTCAGTCCCAGCCCGTAATAGCTGCCGTCCCTTTCCTTCCGCGGGCGCGTGCCCAGCACCTGGGCCAGGCTGCGGACGTCGAAGGGCACGTGCATCATGTCGGTGAGCTGGTGGCTGGCGCCCACGCGGCGGAACACGCACAGCTCCTTGTCCTCGGGCTTGGCCAGCAGCGTGGCCACATCGTCGGGGGCGGCGTAGTAAACCGGATGGCTCACCTGCATGGCCTCGCCGAACAGGGCCAGCCGCTGGCGGTGTTCCTGCGAGGCGTAGATGAGGAATTTGCCGTGCGTGGGCACCACGTCGATTTCAAAGCGCCCGTTGTCGACGGAGATGCGCTCGATGCCCTCGGCCAGGCCGCCGGCGGCGATGGCCTCGTAGGCGGCGATGCGGATAGGCGTTTCCTCGCTCTCGAGCAGGCCGCGAAGCGCCTCCAGGGCGGCCATTTCCCGGCTGTGGCCCAGCTCGTCGATCGCCGCCATGCGGTGCGGATTGCCCGCATCGCGCGCGGCCATCATGACCACCTCCAGCCCCTGGCGGTCGCCCTGGCGCATGGCGGCCCGAGCGGCGAAATACGCCACCGACGGGCTGGCGTTGGTGTACAGCGGCCGCAGCACCGGCCAGATCTGCCGGCCCATCGTTTCCCAGACCAGCGAAACATCTTCGTACGCCGCGCCGCCCTGGGTAATCAGGTCGGCAAGCTGGCGGGCTTTGTAATCCTGGGCCATGCCGTTGCGCGGCACGTACACGTGCTGGACCAGCGACAGGAAGTGCAAGTATTGATCCTGGTAATTCGGGGGAATGTGAATTTCCAACTGCTGCGGGCTGATTGCCTTGGCCACGTGCGGCATGGCGGGGTACTTGTCGTTGATCGCATCCTGGATGGCCTGCACCAGGCCGTAATCGGCGTGGCGCATGACCAGGCGGATGGGCCGCTGTTCCAGCGCCGTGCAGCCGCCGATCACCCGGCCCTGGAGCGCCGCCGCCTCATCGCTGGCGCCCTCGCCCGCGGGGAACGGGTTGACGAACACCTCGCCCTTGACGGTGGCCAGCGGCTGGCCCTCGCGGATCGCCCCGCCCTCGGCCTGCACGCGGGTCAGCTCGCACATGAAGAGCGTGCCCCCCGCCAGGCTGAGGGTGGGCGAGCCGGGCAGGGCCGAGACCATGGCGTCCACCGGCTGGCCCTTGGGCGTGCCGGGCGGGATCTCCGCGCTGACGACCACCGCCGCCGTATCGCGATCATCCAGCAGCCGGTCGCCGGTAATGCCCTCCGTGTTCGTGCCCACTTCCCCCAGGCCGTAGCGCTTGGCCTGGTTCAGAATCCGCATGCGCACCTCGCGCGGCGCCTTGCCGGCCCCCTTGTCGCCCAGCCCGACGACCAGCCCGTAGCCGCGGAGCACCGCATCGCCGCCGCCGAGGTACTCGGCGTAGCTGCCCACCGTGTTATCCATGGCGCGCCCGTACGGCGACAGTGTAATCGCCGGCGCCGTCGTCGGCGTTTTCTTATGGCCGCAGCCGGCTGCGCCGAGAAGGAGCATCAGGCAAACCAGGACGGCCAGAACAACGCGGGTTGGCTTCATGGGCAATCTCATTCCTGCTGGAGCAAGTCGTTTGCCGGCTGGCGGGCATGTCGCTACCAAATCCTCTGGCCCCCAATGATACGGTTGCGGCCACGCCCACTCAAGAGATTCGCCGGGGAAAGCGAGCTGCGGCGGTGGCATGCGCGATGGCGGCAAGCGCGATGGTGGCATGCTCTCACGACGCCGGCCGCCAGGACGGCGGCGGGTGAGCATGGAATTTCCCGATACCGAAGTCCATGCCCACCCGTCCGCGGCTGCGCCTGGCCTTGCGGGCAGGCCGCTGCGCAGGATTGGGGATAACATCGGGAAGGGTATCAGGGCATGCCACCGATTTGCCCTTCTCGCATCCAACGCCTGTCAAGCGCAGATAGAAATGTCCGGTCTTCGGCAAACAGAAATGTCCGCCGACCTTCAGAGGGAGCAAGAAGAAGCCAACAAAACAAGCCAATCGGCGGACAGTCTCCGTAAGCGATTGCGCCATGCCGGTGCCTCGGGGGCTCTGCCCCCGAACCCCCGGAGTTTTTCGCTATGACAGACGACAGCAGTGCCCTGTTCACATGGGACCGGACATTTCTACCTGCCGCAGATAGAGGACATTTCTATCTGCCTATGACATCTCGCATCCAACGCCTGTCAAGCCAAAGTAGAAATGTCCGCTATTTCGCCAAAGTAGGAATGTCCTGTTTGAGAGGTTTAGAACCGCGCAGGCGGAAGTTCTTCATCCATGCTTGTCCAGGCCGTGGACGGGCCTTGATGGTTGCAGGTACAGTGGCGATGCCTTTGGGAGGATAGGGCTCCGCAGGAGTGCGACCCGAGCGCCTAGAGGTCAGACGTACAGCAGAGGGCTGTGTCGCTTTGGCGGCACAGCCTTTTGTCGTAAGAGCCGCTGCTGGGGTCTGCGCAGGCGTTAAACTCCGGGGGTTCGGGGGCAGAGCCCCTGAGGGCCCCAGCGCCTTGTACTTCAGATACCGACCTTGGAAGCGCAGATGCAGGCTTCCGTCCAGTCGCTTCTCCACGGTCACACGACCGCCGCGCAGGCCCGGCAGGGCCGGTGGCAGAAGCTGGTACAGGTGATTCTCCAGGCGAATCGTGTAGTCGTTGGTCACCTTGCGCTGGTCCTGGAGGCTCAAGATACCCGCCAGGTTCATCGAGGCATGCAGCGGCCGGTGGGCGTTGTTCGCACTGGCGGGCTTCACCGCACAACGGCGATTGAACCACGGCAGAAAGACCTTCTCGACCACCTCGTTGGCCTCTTCCAGGGTCGTGGCTTTGGCCAGGCGAAGTTCCTTCACCAGCCGGTCCTGGGCCGTCTTGTTGAAGCGTTCCACGCGTCCTTTGGCCTGAGGGCTGTTGGCCAGGATCAGATCGATCTCCAGCTCGTTTAACGCGCGTTTAAACTGCGTCAGCGTGGGTTGGGGATCGTTCGGATCGTGATCCTCGGCACGGAAGATGCTATCGCGGTCGACGTACATGGCCGTCATCCGCCCCCGCCTGCGCAGATAGCGCCCCAGCAGGTCCAGGTACGCCTCGGTGGTCTCGGCCGGATAGAACCTGGCCAGGGTCTTGCTGGTGGCATCATCGATCATGACCACCAGCACCATCCAGGGTCCACGGTCTTCCAGCCAGTCGTGGTGGCTGCCGTCCGCCTGCACCAGTTCGCCCCAGCACTCGCGACGCTGGCGGCGCTGGCGGTGCGGCTCCCGCTTGCGTTGCCGCTGCCAGAGGCCCTCGGCCATCAACCACTCCCGTAGCGTCCGCACGGCCACCGAAAGCCCGCCAGCCGCCAGCTTCTCGGCGGCAAACGTCGGCCCAAAGCCCAGCAGTTGATCGCGATACGCCGCCAGCACCTTCTGCCGGTGGCTCGGATCAATGCGTCGGTTGGATGGCCGGCCGCGCAGCTTGTGAAGGATCGCCGTATCTCCCTCGACGTGCAGTCGATGTTGCAGCCGGTGAATCTGGCGGTCCGTCAGCCCCAGCAGCCGGGCCGCCTCCCGCTGCGTCCGCTTGCCCTCCAGCATCAACGCCATCACCTTAAGCCGATCCCGTTCCCGTTGACTCATCTCGATCCGATCCCCGTTCATCCGCTCTCCTAGCGACCAGGAAAGCGGACATTCTTACCTGCCGAAGACCGGACATTACTATCTGCCGATGACAGCCGAACGTGCCGGATGGCACGCTGTCGAAGGAGTAGTTACCCTGGTCATCGCTCGTGGTGGCCAGGATAACCCCCTTCGCGGGCGAGCCGAGCTCGACCTGAACGCCTGCCAGGGGACCGCCTGGGCCGCTGATGCATCCGCCGAGCACCTTGCTCGCGGTCAGCGATATGTCCGCCGATGCGCTGGAGCCGGCCAAGGTGACCATCTGCCAGGTCACGGCCAACCCATGCGACAGGACTTCAAGTTGATACGAACCGGCGAACAGGCCGGCAAACGTGCAACGACCGTCGGCGCCGGTGTCTTGTGCGGAAGAAAGCGTTCCGGCCGTCGGGTCCGCCATCGACACCAGGCGCACCTGCGAGCTGGCCACATCCTTACCCATCCGCCGCCGAGGTGACATGCACGTTAATCTGCCCGGCCGAGGCCGTCAGGTCCTGTCCGGTAACCGCCGCGTCGGCCCCGACGACCACGTTGGTCAGCGGCAAAAAGACCATATCCGTCTCGGTTGCCTGGGCCAGGATCGTAAACGTACCCGCCTGCACGGTTACAAAGCGGTATTGGCCCTGAGCATCGCTCGTCGTGGTATCCACGACCTGATTGCCCAAGACCAGCGAGACCAATATATCGGCGACGGGCGCCGTGCCATCCGCCGCCAGCGTTTGACCGCTGATGGTGGACAGATCAATGCCCAGATCGACCTGAAGGCTCCGCTGCTGGTCGGTGAGCGAGAAGTTGGTCCGGTCCAACGACAGACCGTTGCTTGAGCCGATGGCGACGCTATAGTCGCCGGTCAGCACCCCCGTGAACGTGTACCGCCCGGTCTGGCTGGTTACGGTGCTCCAGAACAGCCCGGTCGGCGAGATGAGTCTCACGGGAATGCCGCCGACCACCTTGCCCGGCACGCTCACCGTGCCCCACACTTCTCCAGCCAGAGGGGTATCTATAGTGATGTGCGTCGTGCTGTCGGCCAGCGTTACCTCCTGGTGCGTCGTGGCATAGCCGGCGGCTTGGACGGAAACCTCGTGCGTGCCGGCTGCCAGGTTGGAGATGACGAAAAGGCCGTTGACGTCCGTGATGACCAGCCCGGCGGCGCTGGTATCGCCGTCGGCGGCGACGATGGCGCCGACGACGGGCGCCTGGGTGTCGGCATCCAGCACCGCGCCGGTGAGCTGGTGCGGCACGCCAAGGGTAATATCCACGGAAACCGGGGTCGTATCGGCAAGGATGACACTCTGTGATGCCGGCGCCTCGCTGGCGAAGGAGGCCAATATCGTGTAGGTGCCGGCCGGCAGCGGGGAGAACACATAATGCCCCGTCGCATCCGTATCGGTCGACTCGCCGGTCCAGGAGCCATAGGGGTCATCGCCGCCGGCCCAGGTGAGCGTCACGGCCGCGCCGGCGACCGGGCTGCCCTGGTCGGAGCGTACCACGCCCTGGATGGCGCCGCCGACGGCGGACATCACCAGTGGAATGCGAGCTTGCTGGCCATCGGTCACCGTGATGGTGCGCGGGACCTGCGGGAGCATGCCATCGGCAATCACATCGATCGCGTACGTTCCGGCGGTCAGGTTCGACAAGAGGTAGGAGCCCGCCGAGTCGCACTGCGCCATCTCGACAGCCTGCGTGTCCTGGTTCTTCGCGGTGACCATCGCATTGGCAACCGCCGGGCCGCTGGTTCCGTTGGTGACCTGGCCGGAAATCGTCGCCGCCAGCGATGTGGCCGTCAGCACCAGGCCGCGCACAGGGCTGTTGACCGGGTCCATCACCGTAATTGTCGCCAGCGTAGCCGGCAGGTACCCGCCGATGCCAACGTTGTATGTCCCGGCCGGCACGTTGTTTACCCCGAACGTACCATCGTACCAGCTTGTGGTGACGTACTGCGTGCCGTTCGCGGCGTTCAACACGACCAGCACGCGGCCCAGGGGTGCGGACGAATCGCCCAGGCAAGCCGTGCCCGCCACCACCGACGGCTGCACCTGCTCGATCGCCTCGCGAACAAGGAATTGCAGGATATCCTTCTCCGACACCAAGCTTTGGCCAAACCCCTTCGCCCGCGCGGCCGCCGCGCCAAGGGCCTGCACGTAGGAACCGCGGGTCGTCCCGCACTCAGCCACCAGGCAGGCCCATGCTTGCTGCCACAGCGGGTGCGGCAGCATGGGCGTTACCGCCGCCTGCAGCGCCGCGTAATCCATGAGCTCCGAGTCGTCAGCCGAGTCCACCTTGATGCCCAACTGCGCCCACGCGGTGTTCCCCGCGGTGACTTCAAACGGGATCGAGAAACTCGTTCCCGGCGGCAGGATCTGCGGCGCGGCGCTGCCTTGATTGATACCCAGGTAATTGAGATTCCCCAGTTCTGCGCTGGGGTCATTCGAGTCCGCAACGGTCGTGTCGCTGCTGATTTCCACGATGCTGATCAGCGGAGCGGAAATATCCGCATCGCCCGCGTTGGTGTAGACCAGTTCGGCGGTAAACGTCCGGCCCTGCCGGGCCCCCTGCGGCAATTGGATCGTGGTGACCAGCAGCCCGCCCTTGGCGGCGCCGCCACTGATGGCAAAGGCGCCCGCCAGGATCTTTTCCACGTTGCCGCTATCCACCAGCACGTCGTACGTGCCGCTGGCAGCGCCCCGCAGGTCGAACGTAGCGGCGGCGCTGGCCGAATCCGTCAGCGCCAGCGAGGTGGCCGCGATCCGCTGGCCCGAGCTGCCGCGCAGGAACACCGTCATGCCTGATGCAAAGCACTCCCCATACACGGGAATCGTGACGAACCCGGCGTTGCCCGCACTGGACAAGCCCACGCGCTCCAGCGAGAACTTCGCCGTTTGCACGGACAGACTGAAACCCAGGTCCGCCCCGGCGGCCAATCCGGGCACCACACCGTAGCCGCCGCCGCCCGTCTGGGCGGCACCACCGCCGGGCCCATATCCAACATCCCCGCTGCTGCCATACCCCTTGCGGTCGGCCGAGATCGCCGACCCGCTGCCCACGGTCACATTAGCCGCGATGATCGTCCCGCCCACGCCGGCCCATTGCCCGTTGACTTTCCCGGTGGTATTGGCGCCCAATACGAGAATCGTGGAATTCAATAGCGTGATGTCGCCACTGGCCTCCAGCACTGATCCGCCCACAAGGGAGACCGTGGCATATACAAGGGACAGTTTAGCCACTTTCACGTGGTGCGCAAACGACACGGCGGCGTTACCTCGGGATCGTCCAATCACTGGCGAGGGTCACTCCATCCAGCGTGCCGCCGCCTAAGCCGACCACGAGCGCGGCCCCGCCGGCAAACGTAATCGTGCCGTCGGTGATCGTTCCGCCCATCAGATTCCACCAGCCGGTGGTGGCAGTAAAGGCCAGGGTCTGGCCCGTATTGGCGCACACGCCCTCGAGATCCACGGACGCGCCGTTGGGAACCAGTGTGCCTACGCCGGACGTGGTGAACGTGCCGCCCAGATTGATACTGCACCAACCCGCTGCCCCAGTGATAGTGCCCGCGTTGCTCCAAGCGCCGTCGAGTATCAGCGTGGCATGGGCGCCTGCGGCAATCGTCGAGCCGGAGGCGTTGCTCCAGGTGCCCTTGAGCGTCACGGTCGAATCGAAGGACAGGCCCTGGTCGATGACATAGCCGGTTCCCATTGAGCATCAGGCCACCGCCCGAGCTGACGGTGACGTTGCCCAGGTTTCCCGTCAGCCCATTGACATTGAGCACGGCGCTATCGGAGGCCAACAATGTGCCCTGATTGGTGAAGGTGCCGCCGCCGGGGCTAATCGTGATCCCGATCGTATCGGCGTGGATCGTCCCCTGGTTCACAATCGACGTTTTCTGACCACCGCCCCAGGTACTGCCGCGGCCGATCTCGTTTGAGTAACTGCCACCTTGGACGGTTATCCCCGGCCCGATCGTCAGGGTCATGTTATCGGTCTCGGCGATCAAGCCGTTCTCGATGGACCCGGTTGCTCCGGAGTCCTGGAAGACGACCACGCCGTCACCGCCGAGCATCTGACTGCCGCTGAAGGCCGATGCGGCAAACTCTCGCAGCGTGGCCTGGCCGTTGAGTGTCAGGCCGTTGGTCACGTTGGCGCAGGCACCGTTGGCCGTCAGGTCAAAGTTGCCATTGAGCGTCACATCATCCAGCGTGCCACTCTGGGCGGTCGCCACCAGCGAAGTCCCGTCGGACAGCGTGACCGTGCCGTTGCGAATCGTCCCGCCGGATAGATCCCAGGAACCGGTACTGGCGGTGAAAGCCAACGTCTTTCCGGTGTTGTCGAGGGTGCCGGTGAGGTTCACCGTCCCGCCGCTGCGGGTGAGCGTGCCCAAGCCTGCTGTGGTGAAGCTCCCGCCTAAACTGAGGATAGATCCGCTCTCTGATCGCGCCGGCGTTGCTCCAGGCACCGTCGATCGCCAGCGTGCCCCCGCCGCTAATGGCTACCGATCCTTTGCCCGGCAGTGTCCGCCCGGCCGGCGGCACAACCCACAGCCTGCACGTCGGCGGCCAGGCCACGCTGCTCAACCAGCTCTCCTCCACCCGCTTCGCAACGGCACGTGGTATGCGGCCACGACCAACCTGTACCGCACCACCGACTTGGCCAAGCTGGAGACGCCCTCGGCAAGCTGGACCTACGACGATGCATACGTGTCCGGCGCCCATCGCGGCACCGCCACGGCCATCGCCACCAACGGCGCCAGCCCCATACAGGTGCCCTCCACCGGCAGGACCTGCTCCCTTTCCACCATGTCCGTGGGCGGCAGTGACGCGCTCTGGCACGGCTGGGTCACCGAGTCGGGCAGGACCAACATCGCCACCTGGGCCGCCGCATTGAACAACGGCGGCATGCAAGTGGACTTCATCGACCCGATCGGGACGCCGGAGTACCTGCAACTGAAGCACAAGGACACCACCGCCCCCGCGCGCTTCAGCGGCTCCTGGAGCTTCAAAGTCAATGAAAGCGATACGACGGATACCGTCGCCACCCTGGCCGGCACAGCGGTCATGAGTAGCCAGCTCATGGGCCACGAGCAGGTGACCATCGGCAGCCACAGCTACCTGACCGCCAAGCTGCAATACACGCTGACCATGACCGCCACGGGCGATTTCACGTACAACGGCCACCACTACACCAACTGCCCGGTCACCATCACCGAAACGGCCACGCTCTGGTGCGACCCGGTGCTGGGACCCGTCAAGATCCTCTACGGCCTGACAGTGCGGGCCACCGCCAGCGGCCTGGGCACGCAGGTGACGTCCGAAACGGCGACGCTGACGCTTCATTCGTGACCCGCAGGCACGCTCATGGCGCTGGGGCTGCAGCGGTCTCGCTGAGGCCACTCATACCTTTTCTCAAATCACCTCGACCCTGTAATCTCCATTGGCCGCCGGGCCGTGGTAGCTGGTGATGGTCTGCCATGTGGCAAATCCAAATGGCGTGGGATTGGCGCCGCCGCCATCATCCTGGTCGGCGACCGTACCCGTCAGCATCACGGATGTGATCTTTCCGGCCGCGATGGAGGAATTCACCAGGCTGGGACCCGCTGGCACGCCGACCACTGGCACAGGGCCAAGAATCTGCACACTGTTAATTGTGGGCAACTGGCTGATGCTCGAGCCGTTGAACTGGCCCGCGGCCGTGGGCAGGCCGGCGGGCACGGCGCCGGTATTGACGCCGGCGAAGATCTGGCTGTCCGTCAACGTCCGCAGCGAGATGACGCCGATGTTGCCGCTGGAATTCACCAGGCTGTCGGCGAAGCCCCCGCCCACGTGGAGCAGCCCCAGCGCCTGCTTGGTGGCGCTGACGCCCTGGCTCAGCGTGAAACTGGCGTTGGCCAGCCCGCCCGACACGCTGGCGGTCCGAATGGAAGTGGCCGAGATCGTCGGGCTGCTGGTGGCCGTGCGATCGGTCAGGAGCAGCGTGCCCAGCGTGCCCGAGCCGCCCAGCAGATTGATGGTCGCTGCCGCGGTGGACTTGGCCGAGATCAGGCTGACCGGTCCCGTGATGGTCCACGTCCCGCCAGTCACGCGGCCGCCGATGATGGCGGAGGCGAGGGAAATGGGCGTGATGCCGCTGGCCAGGGGCGCAGCGCCCGCCAGCATCAGGTCGGCGCCGAAGTCGCCCCGGGTCATCAGGGAGGCCATGGTGCCGGCCGAGATGGACCCGGAAGCGAAGCTGGCGGCGCTGAGCCGGGACAGCTTGCCGTTTACCGTGAGGTCGGCAATGCTCATGGCGGCGGCCGACACAAAGGTCACGCCGGTGAGCTGATGGCTGGTGCTGTGCAACATCCAGCCAGTCGCATTGGCCTTGACCAATATCGTGCCGATGCGGCCGTTGACGTCCCAATCCGCGCTGCTCACGCCGCCGGAAATACTTGCCAGGGTTATTGTGGGCAGCGCTGAGCCTGCAACGCCCGAAAGCACCAGGCCGGCCTCGAAATTGCCCGCCACCGCCGGCGTGGAAGTGGCCAGCACCGCCGGCCGGCCCAGGACCATCAGCGTGGTCAGCGCCGGCGCGGTGATGCCGACCGCCGGCCCGGAGGTCTCCAGCCAGTCAACGCAACGCAGCGACAGGATGGGCGAGGCGCTGTCCAAGGTCAGGTCCTGCACGCGGCCGAAGGTCAGGGCCGGCTTGGTCGAGGCGATCGTTGCGGCAGATGTGCCGCCGGGCGTGGCGCCGATGGAAATCGTGCTGCCGGAGACGACATTGCGCAGGGTCATCCTGCCCAAGGTCGCGTCGATCGTGGCATCGCCCGTCAGGTCGGTGGTCAAGGCGACCAGCCCGCCCAGCGGGCCGGCCACGTGCAGGCCGCCCAGGGTCGTGCCGGCCACCGTGCCGCCGAGGGTAGTGATGATGAGGGTGCTGGCGGAGGTGGTCTGGCTGGCGATCACATTCAGCAGGTTGCCCGGCGAATTCGCATCGACCCCGCGCACCAGGTCCACCGTGCCCGGTCCGGCCAGGGTGACGGTGACCGCCGTGCCATCCGCATCATGGAAGGTCCAGCGCGGCGCAAGGTGCATCAGTTGGTGATCAAACTGCAACGCGCCGGCGAACTCCGTGAAGTGCGCGGCTTTGAAGGTGATGGTGCTGGACTGCCAGTTCAGGCGGATATCGCTGATGCCCGAGGCCGGGTCGGAATCGGCCATGTCATTCCACACCCACTGCGGCGGGTTGAGCGATTCGTTCTTGTAGCCCACCTTCAGCGTGGCCTGGAATTGCGCCGCGGTCATGCCCGCCGGCGGGCTGAACGCCAGGGTGACGGTGGCCTGGTGAGCCAACTGAACATCCGCGGACTGGCCATCCCTGGAGAAGCTGAAATCGTACACGCCGGTGACGGCCGTGGTGTTGCCCAGGGCAGCGCCGGGGTCGCCGTAGCGGCTGGCGGTGAGCGTGATGGCCGAGGTGGAGTCGCTGCCCGCCAGGGCGAAGGGCGGCACGTAGACGCTGGAGTTGTCCTGCGCGCCGGACATCGAGGCCGAGGCGCCGGCGGCGTTGAAGAACGTCGTACCCGTCTCCTGAACCAGCGTGGCGGCCACATCGAAGCCGAAGGTCTCGCTCACCGGCGAACCGGAAACCACGGGGGCGGCGGGATCCTCGGCCAGGCTGATCTGCGCCAGCGATTCACCGCCGGCCGGCGTGTATTGCGCCGTGAAGGTGGTGGAATCCACCTGGGTGACGGCCGACAGCACGCCGTTGCCGCTGACCACGGCCGCAATGGGCAGGGCCAGCAGCGGGATGTCGCTGTGGAACGTAATGGCCAGTTGGCCGGAGGACATCGCGCTGGTAACACTGAACGTCGGACCCAGGGGGCTCAGTTCGATGTGGTTGATGGTCTGGGTGGACATATTCCAGGCGGTCGCCGGGTCCAGAGTGATGGTGCCCGATCCGCCGGGATAGGTCACCGTGGTCATGCCATCGGCATGTGTACCCAGGACGTACTGCCCGGCCGGCAGGGCGGCGAAGGTGAACTGCCCGCCGACCGTGGTGGTGAACCACTGCTGGTTGGTAAGCGTGTTGTCGGCGATCACCACGGCCCCGGCGACGGCCTGACCGGCGCTGCTGACCGTGCCGGTGATCGAGGAGGGGCTGCTGGCCAGGTCGAAGTTCTGCGTTTGCTGTGCGTTGGCAGCCAAGACGATGTCCACGGATTGCCCGACCAGGCCGGGCATGCTGGCCGTCAGCGTGTCGCCGCCGGCCGCCAGGCCGCTCAGCGTGAAAACGCCGTTGGCATCGGTGATCGCGCTGACGCCCGTGTTCTGCGAATACACGGCCGCGCCCGCGACGGGCGCCGAGGCCGAGGTGACCGTGCCGGTAACCACCGCGCCATGGGTCATGGCGATGGGCTGCGTGAGCGACTGGCCGGCAGTCAGCGTGATCGTACCGGAGACCCATTCCCCCAGTCCCCAGCCGAAGGCACACAGGTTGTAGCTGCCGGCCGGCACATCGACCAAACGGTAATGCCCGTTGGAATCCGGCGTTCCCACGGCCCGGCCCAGGAAGGAGTTGCCTGCCCCTGCCGGCTTGAGCATCAGGAATATTGAGTTATCCGAGCGCACGCCGCCGTAGCCCGCCGGGAATGTGATGGCCCCGCTGATCGTGGCGGTGCCTTCAGGAATAGCGATGTTGAAATTATCCAGGCTCTGGCCGGATGTGCCGCTGACCGTGACCGGGTCGCTCAGCAGGCCCGACCAGGCGACGCCGTCGTCCCACGTGCCGGCTACCGCCTGGACCTTGAGGGTCTGCCCGGCCGGCAAAGCGAATTGGAACGCCCCGGCGGGAGTGCTGCCGCTCTGGAAGTAATCCCCGAAGCCGTCGGATGTATCCACCATGGCTATGAAGTTGCGGTCCGGCGAGAGCATGTCCCGGATCGTCCATTGCTTACTGGGATCATAGGCGAACACCGTTCCCACCGGGCCGTACTGGTTATCAAGGGCGCCATTCGGCAAGATTTGTCCGGCTTGATTCTTCGTGGCAAAATCCGTGAAATTCGTGATGGTGCCATTCAGGGTCACCCCTGTGCTGGCCGGCTGGAGGACCACATCCTGCTGGAGCACCTGGTCTGATGCGACGGTCAGGTCGGCCGTGGTGTTATAGGGCAGCCAGCCATCCTTGGCGATCATGACGGTGTATTGACCCTGGGGCAGGTAGTCGTCGCGATACTGACCCAGGGCATCCGTCGTCACGCCGTCCCCGTGGTCAAGGCTGACGCTGCCGCCCTGGTCGGTGATGCCCTTAAAGGATACGCCGGCCCCGACCACGGGCAAGCCGTTGGCATCGGTGACCACGCCGCGGATCGTCCCCGCGCGCGGCACCGTCAACGTGCCGATATCCAGCAGTTGGCCTGCCGTCACGGTGAAAGGCCCAAGGTTCTGACCGCCCCAGGCGTAGTAATGACCGTTGGAACTGAAATCGCGCCAGCACCACTCATCCGTCCGCAGGTAGATGTTCGTTCCGACCGGCACGCCATCGATCCAGAAGTCGCCGTTGGAATCGGTAGAGGGATGCGGAGCGTAGAACAAGCCGTTGGTGATCGGGGTCTGGGGTTCCAGGACGCCGTTCATATTCTGCACCGGCGCGCCATCGGCGGTGACCACGTGGCCGTGGATCACGCCGCCCAGCGCCAGGTGAAAGTCCGGCCCGACGGTCCCGACCAGCGTGGCGGAATAATATCCCGGTGCGATTTGCACGGCGTAGGTCGTCTGATACCCCCCCGATGTCCCGCCGGCCGGAGCATCGAGGATTTCAACCTGGTATATGGCCTCGTCCGACGGGGCCAGGTAAAGGTCGTACCGACCGTTGGCATCCGTCGTGGCCTGGTGCCAGGTATTGTTGTCATTCGGGGTGTATGCGGCATCCACGAGCAGTTGGACGTTGGACAAGGGGGCGTTGTTCGGGCCGTAGACATGCCCGCTGATATGGCCCGCCGGTCGGGCCTGAAAATCCATGTTCTGCGTGGTCGCCCCATCGAACACCACGACGTTGAACAGATCGGTTTGGATGTAGTAGGTGCCGACGCTGCTCTGCTCCCCATCGCTGATGTTGAGGTGGTAATCCCGGGCATCCAGGTTGCTGACCAGGTATTGGCCGTTGGAATCGGTCTGCACGGATGTGACCCAGTCCCAGGCGTTGGAGTCGGCCGAGTTTGGATTGCTGCTCTGGAAGACCTGCACCGTCAAGCCGGCGATTGGCTGATGCGTGCTTACATCCGTGACCGTGCCGGCGATGCCGCCCGTCAGCAGCAGGCGGCTTTCCAGGGACTCCAGGTCGATGTGCGTCCGATCACTTGGCTTAAACATGACTGTGCTCCTGTTAAACAATTACCCTCTTTTGACTGCCTCATCCACCCAACCTCTTTGTTCACAAGATGTTACGAGACTGGATCTAGACATCTGAATCTGGTACATGCCCAGGCATGCATGAATGCAGCAGGCCCGCTCATGCCTCTGGACGTGCGCCCGTGCCCGAAGTAGACTCAAAAAAGGCTACTGGCACTTCCACACGCCGTCAAGGAAGATTCCAGCCGCGCCCGCGAGATTCCCTCTCTGGCAGTATCGAGACGTTGCGCAGGCAGCAAGACGGGCCCATACTGCACCTGCGGCAAATCACACTGGCCAAAATCAGCAATTGTGGTATGATGCATATCGGAGGCCGTGAAGTTTGAATATCATCGCAAACCAGCACTCCTGAATTGCCCGCGGGCGGCCGCGCGCCCCGGCATGCTGGCAGAACCGTAGGAGGAGGACAGGATGTCCTCATTGCCCATTCGCCAATCCGATCGCGTCAAATCGCTTCTAACCGTCCTGCCCGCCCTGGTGGCGGCTGTGGCTGTCCTGGCGGGCACTTGCGCCGCCCAGGGGGCCATCACACTGAGCCAGGATTTCGACAGCGGCAGCCTGAATGTCGCCGGCAGCACCATCGACATGAGCAATCCCTCGGCACCCAGCATTCTGCTGGCGCCCCGGTACAACTGCTGGACGCAGAACCCCTCCCAGTGGGGCTGGCTGTACTTCCGCGCCGACGGCGTGAACAACACCACGCCCCAGTTCCGCGTCCCCACGGCCGGCGGCTACCTCAGCCAAGGCATGACCGTGTGCTACAGCTACGACAACATCACCTGGTACTACTTCGCCTACAACGGCGCCGGCGCGGGCAACTTCTACTTTTACAACTACACGCCCTTCACCCAGAACACCGTCTACATCGCCCAGAACCTGCCCTACCCCACCTGGCAGACCGATCAGTACATGGCCACGATGAAGGCCAATCCCTACGTCAGCCGCACGGCCAGCGGCGATGCCAACTTCGCCGTGGCTTACACCCACGGCACCGCCGGCCGCGACACCAACGGCAACCTGTATTACGACGATCTGGGGCGCACGATTCCGTCCTTCCCGCTGTACGGTTTCAAAATCGGCGATGCCAACGCCACCGGCCCCAAGATCAAGGTGGTCATCCAGTGCGGCAACCACAGTTGCGAGTCGCTCTCGCACTACATGATGGAGGGCATGATCCAGGTGGTCCTGGGCAACACGCCCGAAGGAAATCTCCTGCGGCAGCAGGCCGTTTTCTACATCTACCCGGCGATCGACCCCGAAGGCCGCTGGGCCGGCTACTGGCGCTCGACGCCCATCGCCCCCTACAACGACCACAACCGCTACTGGGCCGACGCCAACAACATGGCCAACGGCTACGCCAGCCCCACGCAAAACCCCGAGATCTACGCCATCGAGCAGGCCGAGCGGGTCGATACCGGCGGCAATATCGGCTATTTCTTTGACATTCACACCCAGTCCGAGCTGGACAGCTACCCGGTGGTCACGCAGAACACGCTCACGTCCGTGTACATCCAGAAGTATCGCCTGCGCGACCCGGTGGACTCCTCCAATACCCTCGTCTGGGGCCCCTTCACGATGGCCGAATACTGGGCCGCCGACCCCATCTCCCAAGGGGGCCTGGCCGCCACGTACAGCCTCACGCCCGAGATCGGCATGTTCGCCAACCTCACCGTCGCCGAGTGCCAGCGGCAGGGCGCCCAATACATGCTCGCCCTGTACGACACGCTGCCGGCGGGGACGGGTAACCACGCCCCGGTGGTCAACGCCGGCGCGGACCAGTCTATTCACCTGCCGGCCATGAGCGTGAGCCTGGCTGGCACGGTCAGCGATGATGGCCTGCCGGCCGGCGCGGCGGTAACGTCAACCTGGACCGTCACCTCCGGCCCCGGCGCAGTGACCTTTACGAACGCCTCCTCGCCGGCCACCACGGCCAGCTTCTCGACCCTTGGCACCTATATTCTGCGGCTTACCGCTTCCGACACGGCCTTGTCGGCCTACGATGAAGTCCAGGTCGTCGTGTCGCCGGCGCCGGTCAACCTGGCCCCGGTGGTCAACGCCGGGATGGACAAGACCCTGGTTCTGCCGACCAACAACATCAGCCTCACCGGCACGGTCAGTGATGATGGTCTGCCCTTGGGCGCCGCGGTGACAGCCACGTGGACCCTCATCTCCGGCCCCGGCGCCGTGACCTTCGCCAGCCTCTCTTCGCCGGCGACCACCGTCACCTTCTCCACATCCGGCACCTACGTGTTGCGACTGACGGCCACGGACACGGCGCTATCGGCCTTCGATGAGTGCACCCTGACGGTTCAGGCACCCAGTCCGTTGACTCTACTGCTGCATTTGCCCTTCGATGAGGGCGCCGGCACCCTTGCCGCCGACACCTCCGGCAACAACCGCACGGGAACGCTGGCCGGCGGGGCAACGTGGATGACCGGCAAGGCCGGTTCGGCGGTGCTGTTCAACCGGACCACCAGCCAGGTGACCGTGCCGGACTTCCCCCTGACCAGCGCGTTCTCCGTGTCCTTCTGGTTCAAGCCCACGGAAATTGCGGGGGACACGTACCAGTACCTGTTCAGTTGGGGCCCGCCGCCATCCGCCGGCGCCAACGCGCTGAACGTGTGGATCTGCGGGGTCGGCGTCACCGACTTTCCCGGCTGGCTGCGCACCACCGTCCAGGACACTAATGACGGCTACGCCGAAACCCTCGACGTCAATACATCCAGCTATATTCTCGACGGCAATTGGCACTTCTATTGCCTGACCGTCTCGAAGAGCGCCGGCTGCCAGGTGTACGTGGATGGGCAGTTCCGCATCGGAGACCCCAACCGCGGCGGCGACAGCATCGATCCCAACAGCGCCGTGTTCATCGGCGCACGCAGCGATGGGAACGTTGACCGTCATTACGGCGGCGGCATCGATGATGTGAGGATCTACGGCCAGGCCCTGGCGGCCTCCGACGTGCAGGCCTTGTATGTGGGCCTGCCGGCCAACGCCGCCCCGACGGCCAATGCGGGTGCCAACCAGAAGGTGATGATCCCCAACGCGCTGACCCTGGCCGGCACGGTCAGCGATGATGGCCAGCCCACGCCGCCGGCGGTCTGCACGGCCGCCTGGAGCCTGGTCTCCGGCCCCGGCACGGTGACGTTCGCCAATCCGGCCGCCGCCAGCACCACGGCCACGTTCGCGACGGCCGGCACGTACGTGCTGATGCTGACGGCCAGCGACTCGGCCCTGACGGCCACCAGCACTGTGACGGTGACGGCCCTGGCGCCGGGCGATTTCAACGGCGATGGCCGGGTCGATGGTGTCGATTTCCTGATCTGGCAGAGCCATTATCCAAGGTCAAGCGGCGGCACGCCCGATGGCGGCGATGCCAATGGTGATGGCCAGGTCGACGGTGTGGACTTCCTGGTCTGGCAGTCACACTACCAAGGTTAAGAATGGCCCCAGGCCATCGTGCAACAGTAGGAGGAAGACAGGATGTCTTCGTTGTCCGTTCGCGAATTGCGTTGCGTCAAGTCGCTTCTGGCCGTCCTGCCGGCCGTTTGCGCGGCCCTGGCCATCCTGGCCCAGGCGTGCGCTGCCCGGGGGGCCATCACGCTGAGCCAGGATTATGACTCGGCCTCATTGAACGTGAACAGCTCCTCCGTCAGCATGGCCAACCCGCTTCGGCCGGCCATCACGGTGGTGCCGCGCCAGGGCTATTTCCAGTTCCGCACGACCGGCGTCAACGGGCTGACGCCTCAGTTCACGCACGTCAATGCCGCCTACATGACCAACCAGCACCGGTACTGGTACAGCTACGACAACCAGAACTGGAACCTCTTTGACAACGGCGTGGTGAGCGGCGGCAATTTCCTGTTCTCCAACAACACACCTTTCACCCAGGACACGGTCTACGTGGCCCAGATCCTGCCGTTCCCCACGTGGCGGACCGATAACCTGGTGGCCTCCGTCAAGAGCAGCCCGTACGTCTTTGGCACCGTCAGCGGCGACGCCAACTTCGTCATCGGCCGCACGCCGGGCACGGCCGGCGGCGGCTACTACGACGACTGCGGCCGCGTCGTGCCGTCCCTGAATCTTTATGGCTTCAAGATCACCGATGGCTCGGTGACCGGGCCCAAGGTGAAAGTCGTGCTCCAGACGGGCAATCACCCCACCGAGTTCACCGGCACGTACGTGCACGAGGGGTTGGTGCTGTTCCTGCTCAGCAATGACCCGCGTGCGGCGGTGCTGCGCCAGAAGGCCGAGTTCTACATCTATCCCCTGGTCAACCCGGAAGGCCGCTACATGGGCATGGGCCAGAACAGCCCGCAAGTGCCCTCCATGAACCACAACCGCATGTGGAACGACCCCAATTACTACGGCTGCACGGATATCGCCATCGTCGAGCGGTCCATGAAGGCCGACACGGGCTCTGCCGGCGTGCAGTACTTCTTCGACTTCCACTCCTGGACCACCGCGTACCAGTTGGAGATCTCCATCCGCTCCAATGTCGTGGGCACAACCTTCATCACCACCATGAAGAGCCTGGAGCCGTCATTGTCCCTGCCCGTGTACGACAACCCCGCCGGCTACTCGGACACCTGGGCCGTCTCGGCCGCGGGCTTGGGTGCGACCTACGGGCTGATCCCGGAGTTCGGCCTGCTGGCCGGCGTGACAGTCGATGGCTACCACAACTACGCCAAGGACTACGGGCAGGCCCTGTACGACTCGCTCAAGGACCAGACGCCCACCAACCTTGCCCCCCTGGTCAACGCGGGCTCCAACCAGACCATCCACCAGCCGGTGATGAGCGTGAGCCTGGCCGGCGCCATCAGCGATGACGGCCTGCCGACCGGCGCAGCGGTGACCTCCACTTGGTCCGTCACCTCCGGCCCCGGCAACATCACCTTCGGCGATCCCAGTGCGGCGGCGACCACGGCCACCTTCTCCACATTGGGCACGTACGTGCTGCGCCTCACCGCCAGCGATACGGCGCTCAGCGCCTTCGCCGAGGTTCAGATCACGGTGGCCCCGCCGCCGACCAACCTGGCGCCCGTTGTCAGCGCGGGGGCCGACCAGATGATTTCCCTGCCCGTCACCAGCGTCAGCCTGGCCGGCACGGTCAGCGATGATGGTCTGCCGACCGGCGCGGCGGTGACGGCGACCTGGAGCCCGCAGTCCGGCCCCGGCACCGTCCTCTTCGCCAATGCGGCGGCGGCGGCCACGACGGCCACCTTCTCCACCACGGGCACGTACGTGCTGCGCCTGACCGCCAGCGACACGGCCCTGTCGGCGTTCGCCGAATGCCAGGTGACCCTGCTGCCCCCCGGCGCTCTGCACCTGCTGCTGCACCTGACCTTCGACGAGGGCTCGGGCACGACGGCCGCGGACAGCTCCGGCTTTGGACGCAACGGCACGCTGGGCGGCGGGGCCACCTGGGTCGCTGGAAAGATGGGCACGGCGGTGCAGTTCAATGAGTACTCCTCCAACGTCATTGTGCCGGACTTCCCGCTGACCAGCGAGTTCAGCGTGAGCTTCTGGTTTCAGGAGAACAACCACTCCGCCACCTGTGAAAAGGAATACCTGTTCAGTTGGGGCGGCCCCTATACGCCCAACAATGTCAACGTGTGGTTGTCCAATTGGACTCCAACGAGTTGCCTGTTGGCCGATGCGGAGGATGCCAACGATACATGGCTCGGCGCTGACGCCCTGACCCTGGCAGACACCACCCTGTTCAACGGGCAATGGCATCACTACTGCCTGACCACCTCGGCCGCATACGGCGTCAAGGAGTACGTCGACGGCGTGCTGCGAACCACCTCGCCCACTATCGGCGGCGGCGCCATCGATCCCGGTACCAACCTCTTCATCGGCTGCCGCAGCGACCTCAACGCCAGCCGGTTCTACGGCGGCGCGATCGATGATGTGCGGATCTATGACTCGGCGCTGGCCCCATCCGATGTGCTGGCGCTGTACAGCGGCACACCGGCCAACACCGCCCCGACAGCCAGCGCCGGCCCGGATTGCAAGGTCATGATCCCCAACGCGTTGACCCTGGCCGGCACGATCAGCGATGATGGCCAGCCTGCTCCGCCGGCCGCCTGCACGGCCGCCTGGAGCGTGGTCTTGGGCCCCGGCGCCGTCACGTTTGGCAGCCCTAGCGCCGCCATCACGACCGCCACGTTCTCGACGGCCGGCACCTATGTGTTGATGTTGACCGCCAACGATTCCGCTCTCACTGGGGCAAGCACCGTAACCGTGACTGCCTTGGCCCCGGGCGACTTCAATGGCGATGGCAAGGTCGATGGTGTGGACTTCCTGATCTGGCAGAGTCATTATCCAAGGTCCAGCGGCGGCACGCCCGACGGCGGCGACGCCAACGGCGACGGCAAGGTCGATGGTGTGGACTTCCTGGTCTGGCAGACGAACTACCATTCGTGAAGTATCCCCGGCTTTGAGGTGGCGGGGCCTAAAGGAGATTTGGAAATGCACGCGAGGATCTTGAGTCTGGTCGGAATCTTCACCGCCCTTTTCTGCGCTATGCCCGCCTGCGCCCAGCAGGAGCAGGACGTCAGCCCCGGGCCCCTCATCTACAGTCCGGACGTCACGATCATGGCGCGGACTTACACGCTGAACGCCATTCCCGGCGGCTCGGCCAACAAGTCGCACCTGGATGGCCAGTGGGAATGCAACCGCGTGGCCTCCGACGGCAAGGTGTACTTCGCCAGCTCCAGCCACGACTGGAAGACCGGCGGCATGTTCTGCCAGTATGATCCGACCACGCAGCAGGTGCACGTCCTGTGCCCGGATTTTGACCTCGTTACCGGCGATGCCGCCCTCGTAGCGGCCGGCATCAACCGCCCGCACGGCAAGTTGCACAGCGATCTGATTGAACTGAACGGGTACCTGTACTCCGCCAGCTACTACGGCTACGAGGGCGGCAACTATCCCGGCGGTCACGTGTGGCGCTACAAGCTGGGCAGCCTTGAGGCCGGCTCCGTGGTCATCAATGACATGGGCATTCCCATCGGCGGCGGCACGATTTACACGGCTTTTACCGTCGACCCGCTCTCCAACAAGGCGTACGTCATTTCCGACGGCTACCTCGTGAAGATGGACGCGAACGCCACCGGCACGAACAAGCAGACGCTGGTCAGCTTCGGCGGCATGTGGGCCAATTGCTTCTACCATTTCGTCGATACCCAGGGCAACCTGTGGACGACGCCGCAGTCGAATGTCGGCGGCCTGGGCGCCCTGTATAAGGTCACGCCCGCCGGGGCCCTGACGACGTATCCCGACTTCCTGCCCCAGATTCACCGGCCCGATAATGATGCCCTCAACGGTGACCAGAGCGGCCGGTACTGGAACTGGGGCGACAAGCATGGCCCCGACAAGTTCGTCTTCCAGATGCGCCAGGACAATGCCCTCTATGAGTTCGACGCCAACGTGGCGCGGGGCGGAAACATGGCCGGCTCGCTCCGGAAGATCGCCCGCATCGGCATCGGCGGTTTGGACATGTGCCTGTACGACGACACGGTGTATTGGCTGCAGACCGCCAGCCCGTGGAGCGACTCGTTTAACGACGATGCCAAAGGCCGCGACCAGCACCTCAAGAGCGTCAACGTCCTCACGGGCGTGATCACCGATCTGGGCCGCATCGTCGACCAGGACGGCCGCACGCCCTGGCGGGCCGAATCCATGTCCTGTGATGGGCAACGCGTCTACATGACCGGCGACTGGCACCTGCTGCGCGATTCCAACGATGCCGTAATTCCTTCCGATGTGCCCTACACGTGCATTCGCGCGAATTACTACACCGCCGGCCTGTACTACGACTACACCAACGACCGCCCGTGGCGCGGCCAGTTCTTCGCCGTCGTCAACCTGACGCCGCCGACCAATGTCGCCCCCACCGTGTATGCCGGCGCCGACCAGATGATTCGCCAGCCGGTGATGAGCGCCAGCCTGGCCGGCACGGTCAGCGATGATGGCCTGCCGACCGGTGCGACGGTGACTTCCAC
Organism: Phycisphaerales bacterium; assembly: GCA_003171335.1. Lineage (GTDB taxonomy): Bacteria > Planctomycetota > Phycisphaerae > SM23-33 > FEN-1343 > FEN-1343. The sequence goes on along the minus strand of PMYD01000023.1, from coordinate 14,767 downwards.
CTGGACGGTCACTTCCGGACCCGGCAGCGTCACCTTCGCCAATGCCGCGGCGCCGGCGACGACCGCCACCTTCTCCGCATTGGGCACGTACGTGTTGCGCCTCACCGCCAGCGATACGGCGCTGAGCGCCTTCAGCGAGGTCCACATCACGGTGGCCGCGGCGCCGACCAACCTTGCACCGGTGGTCAATGCGGGCGCGAACAAGGTCATCACCTGGCCCGTCAACAGCGTCAGCCTGACCGGCACGGTCAGCGATGACGGCCTGCCGACGGGCGCGGCGGTCACGTCCACGTGGACAGTCACCAGCGGCCCCGGCAGTGTCACCTTCGCCAACGCCGCCGCCCCGGCGACGACGGCAACGTTCTCGACAGTGGGTACGTACATCCTGCGACTCACCGCCAGCGACACGGCTTTGAGCAGCTATGCCGAGTGCCAGATTACCGTCAACCCGGCCCCCATCAATCAGGCCCCTGCGGTCAGCGCTGGACCGAACCAGTCCATCCAGTTGCCGGTAAACCAGGTCAGCCTGGCCGGCACCATCAGCGATGACGGGCTGCCCGCCGGCGCGGCGGTGACAGCGATGTGGACGACAACCAGCGGCCCAGGCACGGTGACTTTCGCCAATGCCGCCGCCGCGGCCACGACCGCCACGTTCTCTACCTCGGGCACGTACCTGCTGCGCCTGACGGCCAGCGACACCGCGTTGACATCGTATGCCCAGTGCACCGTGGTGGTGCAGCCGCCGGGGGTGCCTGGAAAACGCATCCTGATTGATGTCGGTGACCCATCGACCGGCAGCGGCGCGGGGTGGAACAATTTCACTGTCGATCCCAAATGGTCTGGCACGGCGGGAGTGAACCTGGATGGTGGCGACACGTATCTGCGGGAGCTCGCTGCCGGCACCATGGTTGACTCCACCGGCGCCCTTCTTCCCGGCGTGGCCTTCGGCGTCGCCAACCTCGACGATGTCAGAACGAATTCCGGCACCGCCACCAGCTACACCGTGGATGGTTTGACCTATCCCCTCACCGCCACCGAGGACATCGCCCAGACCGTTGACGCGACCCAAGGCAATGCCAGTGGCCCAACGACCGGTTACGAGGCCAAAATCATCATCTCCGGCCTGACGGGCTCGGCCTACAACGTCCGCCTGCTGAGCGCCCGCGATGGCGGTGGCACGCGGTTTGGCTACTTCCGCATCAATGGCGGCGCTATCCAGTCCGTTGACTCGGGCAATGCCCCGGCCATTTTGACCTTCCCCAACTGTGTTCCGGCCGCCATTACCTGCGGCTCGACGAACCTCTCCAACGCCATCGAAGTGGAGTTCTGGGCCACAGGCGGCGGTACCGTGGACCTGAACCTGATCGATATGGTTGCCACCGGTTCCGCCCCCAACGTGGCCCCGACGGCCAATGCCGGGCCCAACAAGAAGTTCATGCTGTGTTCCAACCCGCTCATTAATTCGGTGGCGCTGGCCGGTGCGATCAGCGATGATGGCCTGCCCACCCCGCCGGCCGCCTGCGCGGCCGCCTGGAGCCTGGTTTCCGGTCCCGCCGCGGTGACCTTCGCCAACCCGGCCGCCGCCGGCACCACGGCCACCTTCACCAGCGCCGGCACCTACGTGCTGCAACTGACCGCCAGCGACTCCGTGCTGACCGGCACGAGTAACGTGATGGTGACTGTCCTGGCCCCGGCCGACTTCAACGGCGATGGCAAGGTCGATGGTGTGGACTTCCTGATCTGGCAGAGCCATTACCCAACATCCAGCGGCGGCGCGCCCGACGGCGGCGACGCCAACGGCGATGGCAAGGTCGATGGTGTGGATTTCCTGATCTGGCAGTCGCATTACCAAGGGTAAAAGCGCAGGGTGTATCGGCTGGGTGCCGTGGCTGCGCTTTTCTGCAGCCACATGTCTGCGCAAGGGCGATTTTGTTCTCGCGCGCCAGCGTGGCTGCGAGAACATGCGCCCGCTGCACCCGGATTCCTAAGCTCGTCCCGATATCGCGTGCCTGCAAAAAGATGCAGCCGCGGCAACCGGCCACAACCAGTATGGTGTCCCCGTGTTTCGTACCTACTTGCCAGCCAGCCTGCGTCGCGCAAACAACATCCAGACAACTGCAATGATGATAACGGCAACCTGAACGACTGGGCCAATCACCAAAAAAAGCGGAATGACGATAATGAAACCAGCCACAACAATAAGAATACGGCGAGCGATGCCAACAAGCCGATTGCCTCTGTTCAGGTGTAATCCCCGTAGGTCGGCACGCATGGCCCTGGACCACGCTCTACGCTCCGTTAGTCCAGCCTCGTGGTGATATTGGCCGATTTTGCTCAAGTCTGCCGCCTGCGCCTCTGCCAAGGGCTTGCTGCTCCGCCCACGCTGAAGGGCCGCCGGGAAGCAGGCGGCGACACGTGACGCGAAAGCCCAATAGCCGCGACTCGACCGGTCGATCCATTGGAAAATCGGGTCAGTGGCACGTCGGGCCATAATCTCGGCGCACTTTTCTTTGGTAAACATTGTGTTTTTGCTGGCGAATTCTGCTTCGGCCTTGGCATCATGATTGGTCTGTGCCTTTTCCAGATCGGCTATGGATGATCCGTCCGATCCAAGCGACTCCTTCAATCTCGCTTTGGCAGCTTCGTATTCAGTCTTCGTGACAACCTCATTCTGGCTTCCCTAGGCTGGATCATGTCCGGACCACTGACGCGCGGCGCGTCGTGTCCTTTCTTTGACTTCCTCTTTGATCTCCTCAATCGCCGCGTCCAACGCCGCTTCGCGTTCGCGTTCTTCGACACCAGCACTGTTATCGGCTAGTTGCTTCTCCAGTTCGGCCATTCGATTAGTTTGCTGGACCAGTTTGGCGTGCTCTTTCGGTGTCAGTGGTCTGCCCTTAGCTGCGGTCACGCCCCGCACCACGGTTTCCAGGGAATAGTCCTTTCCCATGCTTTCTATCCTTTCAGTCCGTATGTCTGGTTAACCGGTGCAGTGCTGCCGACAATTCTTAGCGTCGAAATCAGAAATGCGCCAGTAGGAGTAGGTACCCTACTGGATAGTGGCTCAATGCGGTAATGCCGGTTCTTCGAGATAAACGGCCGAACCCATTCGTGGTCGTCGCGATAGAATACGGTCTCCTCGGCACATTGCACGATCAAACGATTGAGCATTACAACCTTTTCGTGGCCGAGTTTGCGGCTGCGGCAACCAAAATTTGCGAAAGAGAAGTCCGCTAGGCGCGTGTCAAATGTGGGGTCCGGCCAGATACGAAGTGCGAGACTCGGGGCCAGAGGAATGATCCTGTTCAGGATGCGCGGGTCGCCGGTTCTCTCGATGGCAGCAGGAAAGTCGCTCGTAAAGAAGGGGCTATCGTCAGAATCGTTGTGTAGAACCTCCCATTTGGAGTTCCCAAAGTCGGCTGCTATCTGCATGATCGACGCGATGCCAACGGCCTGGGGAAACTTGGGGTCAATTCTGACCTTGAGCCTTTCACCGACCAACTCGGCAGGACGTGGTGGCAGCCGCCCATGAGCCTCAAGCAACGCAGCCGATTCTTCGACGGCGACTTTGACTAGTTCAGCGCCGATGCGCATGCCCGCCGGAGAACAGACAATCACATACGCAGCGAAACCGGCTATCGTGTAGATACACTCCTTGTCGATCTCCCCCTTGATAAGCTTGTCCACGGCGACGTTGTATTTCGGCTCGATCGTCTTCAAGAAATCCTCAACCGCTCGATCTTCCCGAAGAAAAGCGTTCGTGCTCCCATCCATGATTCTACAGACCGCCTGCGAGTTTTGCGTAAAGGCTTTGAGGTCGGCCTTGCGAATCGCATACATGCGGTTGCCGAGAACCGGCGAGTAGAATCTTCTAAGATGCACCTGAGATACGTAGTGGTCAAGCGGCATGTTTTCTCCATACATGTTATTACGAACTTGACGATACCCTCGCCACTTACCATCGTCAATGTCTATTGAGTGCAAGCGCAAGGCGTCAACAAAACTGATCCGCTCTGGCGGTACGCCTTGTCGTTGGGCGGCTTGGCACATCACCAGACACACCAGGTTGTACGCCAGCGTGAACATCATCATTTCCGAGGACTCCCTCAGGACTCTGGCAGCGAAGAACGTCCAGGAAACCCGGGGACACCATACGAATGGCACTTCCTTAAGCCGACGCCCCCGGCAATGCCTCTTGGCGTGGCCTTCTTGAGAGCAGAGTCCTCTAGCACAACTAACAAACGTGCCGATAAGCTCCGTAGAGATTTCGCCTGAACATGGCGATAGCCGAATTTTGGTAAGCTCCTCTTTGGGGGCACGGGGTTGTTCTGTCTCAGTTTGCTTAAGGATGTGCCATTCGGGACACCATACTAGTTTTCGCCTGACCCAACATTCCCGCGCAGCTTCGCGGCAAGATTTATTCATCTTGACGTTTCGGCTTTCCACGGTATAATCGGGCGAGACAAGGTGCGTCCGGCAAAAAGATCCTGTCGGGCAAGCGCCTGGCTGTGGCTGGGCCGGACGGGTTACGCGACTGGGGCTACGGAGGGCCGCAAGAAGGGTGCGGTTTCAAAATGTTCATCCACCCGAAGTTGGGCGGTGCGCGCTGAATCCTGGAAATCGTGACAAGCGCCATGAGACAGACTGACTCCAACGTTAAACCTGGAAACTCTGGGATTCTGGAAAACATTTCAGGTATTTTCATTATGCGCCGCGCGCATATTTACAAAGACTGCATCCATAAGCATTTACAACGGATTATTACAATATGCGCATATTTATGCGCATATTACTCAGTAATGTTTGCAACAAGGTTGGCGGCATCTGCCGCCGCAAGAAGCCTCCATCCGCTACGGCGTGGCGGTGCTCTGCGGAGCCCACAGGCTGAAAGCCTGTGCCACCAGAATTGGCTTGTCATCGCTTTACAGGGCGTTACCATCCTGGAAATCCTTACAACGGCCGTCAGCAGGAAGGGATATGGAAATCCCGAGGTACGGCCGTTGTGCACGCAACTAGAGGAGGTCGTTCATGTCCATGAAACGCGAATTCTCATGCCTGGCTGTTGTCGCACTGGCGTTGGTCTTTACGGGTTGCGCGGCCGCCCACCATGCCGCACCCATCCCCATGCTGGCGATCCCCGCCGACTGGAAGGCCGTCGAGCAGGCCGACCTGGCGAAAGATCTGCGGGATGCCAAGCCGCTGAAGGTCGAGAATCTCGGCACCGCGGTGCTGGGCGTCGATGACCCCGCCGACGCCGGCCGCAACGTCGTGCCCCATGCCGACGGCAAGGATTACGACGCGCTCCTGTGGTATCGCAAGGACTACATGCGCCAGACCACGCTGTACGTGATCGACACGTCTACCGGCAAGGTGACGGTGCAGCAATTCCCCGAGCTGGAGAAGAAGTCCCGCCCGGAGCAGGCCTTCGGCTGGTGGGGCGTGCTGGGCCTGGATGGCAAGTTTTACGGCGCCGCCCCCGACTGGTTGCAGGATGGCAAGGGCGGGGTAATGAATATCTACCAGTACGACTCGACCCAGAAAAAGGTGAGCCTGTACAAGACGATCAAGGGCTACGGCGGGGAGAGCAGCCCGCTGGTGGTGGCGCCTGATGGCTGGATCTACGGCTCGGGCACCTGGTGCGGCGAGGGCAACACGCACCGCATAGCTGGGGCCTATGGCTTCAACCCCGCCACGGGCGAAACGCGCGACTTTGGGCCCGTCGGCCCGGCGATCAATGGCACGGGGTATGCCCCCTTCATCGGCGCCTGCGACACGCACCTGTACGTGGCCTGCGGCAAGATTCCCTGGTACCTGGTGGCCATCGACCTCAAGACGGGCGAGCAGAAGGTGATTCTCGAGGCCCCCGAGGGCGGCGACCTGATGGCCATCAGCTCCAGCCAGAGCCGCTACTTCGGCGGCGCGGCGGCGTGGATCGAAAAGGGTATCGCCGCCCCCAAGCAGTTCTTCTGGCTCTACCACGGCAAGGCCATTGCCAAGGCCGGCACGGAAGCCCCCGAAGGCTGGGCGATGGATGACACCTGCCCGTGGCCCAAAGAAATGCAGGCCAGGAATCCCCTCTCGAAGATGGGTCCGCCGCCCGAGACGTACATCGGCCAGATGTATCCCGACGGCCAGGACCGCGCGGTGTTCTATTGGCGGCCGGCCGCGGACAAGGGCAACGACTCCGCCTGGCGGAAGGTCACGCTGGAGGGTGTGAAGAAGTATCCGCTGACGCTGCACCGGTTCTGCACTCTGCCCGATGGCCGGATCTTCGGCACCGGCGAGAACTACAAGGGCCGCTTCCTGTTTGACCCCGCCACGGGCAAAATAACCTACCTGGGCCGCGGCGGCGGCAGCATGTACGGCCTGACCGTGCTGGGCGACAAGCTGTACTGGAGCGGCTACGACTGCGCCCGCATCTTCGAATACGACCCCGATCGCCCGTGGAACCTGGAGAAGGGCGGCCCGCCCAACGCGCCGCGCGTCTCCTCCACCGACCCGGCGGCCTTCGGCAAGGACATCAACCCCCGCCGCGTGCACGAGAAGATTGATGTGCTCTTCGAGCAGACGCGCGTCAAGAAGATGCTTTCGGCTACCACGGCGGCCGATGGCCGGGTGTACTTCGGCGGCAAGGGCCAGCGCGACTACGCCGGCGGCGGCCTGAGCTGGTATGACCCCAAGACCGGCCAATACGGCGGCATGTGGAAGCCCTTCGACGGCAAGCCCATCGGCTACGTGACCACCGCCCACGAGGCCGCCGACAAGGACATCCGTACCCCCGGCCGATATGTGGTAATCGGCACCCAGAGCGGCAACGTGTTCATCTACGACACCTCGACCCACACGCTGCTCGAGGACAAGACGTTCACGCCGGTCACCGGCGCGCGCTATTCCGGCCCCCTCATCGAGGTGGCGCCGGGGCGCATGCTGGGAGTCACCTGGGCCGCGGGGGGTCAAAAGGCCGGCGGCGTGCTGTACGGCGTCTCCGTTCCCGAGGGCAAGGTGTTCTTCACCAAGGCCATTCCGTGGGGCGTGCCGTTTGACTGGGGACAGGGCATCGGCCTGTCGGACTTTTGCACCGGCCCCGACGGCTTCCTGTGGGCGACGTTGACGGATGGCTCCGCGGCCGGAGCGATCGTCAAGATCGATCCGCGCGATGCGAAGGTGCAGGTGCTCGGCAGGATCGAGCCGCTGGGCCAGATGGTCTTCTCGGGCAAGGATGCCTACCTGACCGGCACGACGGAGATTCGATGCCTCAAGGGTATCGCCGCCCCCTGATGGAGTTGGGCAAGGCGCGCATACCGGATCGATTGTTCGCGCACAGGAGATGGCCAGTTGTGCATTTCAGAAGCAGGGACGCTATGCGCTGCTGGCGCCATTGAGTGCCAGAATCTCAATAATTCCGGCGAATCCCCCTGAGCGTTCCATGAAGACATTATTCCTTGTCTGTCAATGGGTTACGAGTCCGCCCCCAATCTCCAGATTCCTAATCTCCTGGCTCTGTGCGACCGTATCTGTCACACCTTTCGCTTATCCTTTCATGTGTGACCCATGCGGAGGCGTGCCACTATCCATCACGTGGGGCAAAGCCAGGGAGTCGCGGCAGATGTAGTCAACATAGATGGATGGCGTGCTGTGACAAAACAGCTTAGGCTGCTTTGCTTGGGCTATTCAGTCAGTACGCACATTCGATGATGCCGGCGGCATCAGCCATCGCGGCACGCAGATAGCAGATAATCGCCTCATTCTGCAGCCGTCTTGGCGGGGCCGCTGGGGGAGAACGCAAGATGCCTTTCAGCCAGGACATGTGGCACCGTTTGGCGCAGGACACTAAGCTCTCGCCGCGGCAGAAACAGATCATGTCGCTGTTGTTAAAGGGGTATTCGGACAAGCAGATCGTCCGGGAGTTGAACATCGGCCTGCCGACGGTTCGTACGCACATGACCCGCCTGTTCGCCAAAGCCGGCGCCTGCGACCGCTGCGAGCTGATCATCCATTACGTCAAGCTGGCCCGCGTACTGTGCAGCTCCGTGAAATGTCCCCTGATGCAGGAATGACCGTGATTCTGATGACATCACACTTCATGGATTGCGAGATTCCGAATTCGTGATAGATTAGCGCTCAGTTGATTCTCGCTCCAGGCCGGCACGAAGTGCTGGACCTGCGAGGCGAGGGGAATCGGCTCAGGTCCCTCTTTCCTCTCCGGCCGTCAAGGCCAAAGATGTAGAAGAGTCAAATTCTTCGTTGACGAGTCTGCTGTGCGCCATGTTGGTCACGGCGGTGATTGTGTCAGTCCGGCAACGCTCACGGGGAGCGGGTCCGGCGGATTGGATCGTGCCTATTGAGCCGAGGGGCCAAGGGAAACGAGGGAACGGTATGGAACGGACGATTGTCTGGGCGGTGGCATTGTCAATTCTGGTCGTTGCAGGGTCCGCCGCCGGGGATGTGATTCTTACAGTCAGTTGCACCGCGGATGGCCTGTCGACCACGCAGGACTTCCCGATCCAGTGCCAGCAGAACGTCGCCGACTGGACGTTGAAATCACCCTGCGACATCACGGTCCAGGGGGTCCGGCTGGCCCAGATCAAGGAGCTGAGCCTTCAGAGCGACAATGAACCGTACGTGAATCTTCATTTCTCCGTGGAGGCCGACAATGCGGACCTCCTGTTCGACATCAGCTCCGCCATCGTGAACTTCAGCCCGCTACCGAGCCCGACGGCGTACGCCTCGGCCGGCCTCACGTTGACGGCTGATGCCAACGGCGCCACTGCTGCCGGCGCATTCGACGGCGGCGCATGCTACGAGGCGCGAGTGGATGGCGGCACGTTCGCCGACCTGGTCCCCGGGTTCTCCACGGTCAACCAGTCCGAGACGCACAGCGACCGCCTGCCGGCGGCCGGCTACGAGCCGATCAGCCCCAGCGCATCCAGCATTCAGTCGGAATTCAAGTTCACGTTGACGGCGCTGGAACAGGCCAGTGGTACGAGCCGGTTCGAAGTGGTGCCCGAGCCGGTCACCCTGTCCCTCCTGGGCATGTGCGGCCTGGTCTTGGTCCGTCGCCGCCGGTGAGCCAAGCGAAGAACGCGTCTCCTCAGGCGGATACGGCCTTCACCGAAGGGTGAAGGTCGTGCCGCTGCCAGGAGGGCGCCGATGTACAACGTAAGAATCGATGTACTTGTTGTATGCCTAGCCGGTTGCCGCCGCGAGGCCCTGAAGCCAGCCTCGCACCTGGGGAGCAGGATAGCGGCAGCCGGGTGTGGGAGCGTTGGAGCGAGGGCCAATTCCGCAAACGACCCTGTCGGTCCGAACGGTCGGTCCCTGCGCCCAGGCACAAACGAGCCGACGCCACAGCGCGCGGCGCGCGGAGGGAGCGAGGAGATGGTAGTCACGGTACGGAAGGATTACGGGGCGCCCCTGGTGGGCGTTTCCCCGGCGATCCGGCAGATCAATGCGAGCATCGAAAAGATCGCCGCCAGCGATTGCGGCGTGCTGATCGAGGGTGAAAGCGGCACGGGAAAAGAGCTGGTTGCCCGACGGGTACACGCCCTCAGCCGGCGTGGCGAGAATTGTTTCATTCCTGTCAACTGCGCCAACATCACCGAGTCGCTCTTTGAAAGCCAGTTCTTCGGCCACATCCGCGGCGCGTTCACCGGCGCCGAGCAGACGATGCTGGGATTGGTCCGATCGGCCCATGAAGGCACGCTGTTCCTGGATGAGGTGGGCGACATTCCGCACGCCCTGCAGCCCAAGTTCCTGCGCATGCTTCAGGAAGGCGAGGTGCTGCCCGTCGGCGCCACGGCGCCGGTCCTGGTCGATGTGCGGATTGTGGCGGCGACGCACCGGCTCCTGCGCGACCACATCCGCGAGGGCAGCTTCCGCCAGGACCTGTACTACCGGCTGAATATCGTCCGTCTCCAGGTGACCCCGCTGCGCGAGCGGCCCGAGGATGTGCCCGTGTTGCTGGATCACTTCCTGTCGCGCCACGCCGCGCGCTACGGGCAAGCGCCCATCGCGGTTGACCTGGCCGCACGCCGGCGGCTGGCGGGCTACCCCTGGCCGGGCAACGTCCGCGAATTGTCCAGTTGGGTGGAGCGGCTGTACGCCGTCGGCCTGGAAGCTGAAACGCTGATTGATGAACTCTTCGCCCAGACCGCCGGCCCATCGCCGCTGCCCGAGGAAGTGCTGTCCATCGAAGAGGCGCAGCGCTGGGCTATCCAGCGTGCCCTGGCCCAGTCGAGCAACTGCCAGCGGCAGGCCGCCCGGCTGCTGAAAATCGACCGCACTACGCTGTCGCGTAAACTCCGCCAGTATCAGCTCGGCTGATGGCTTGGCAGCAGGCCGCGGCCGCACACGCTGACCTGGCAGGGATTCGACTCCGACGATGTCGGAGTCGACTGGGCCTAACGGCAGATCTTTAGCCCTAAAGGGGCGAGATTATAAAGCCCAGGGCAGCGCCCTGGGTGGGAGGCCGCCCGCTCAGTAAGCCCTGAAAGGGCGAAACCCGCGAGCAGGGGAAGGCCGCTTCTTGTGTATTCCGCGTGGTGCCGCAACTATAACGCCCTTTCAGGGCTGGGAGCACGAGGGACATCCTTCACCCAGGGCGGCGCTTCGCTCTGCCCTGGGCTTTAAGACAGCGCCCTTTCAGGGCTCAGGAATCAAGGTTCCACTCCGACAATGTCGGAGTCGACTGAGGAATTTCCTCAGTTGCTCTGGTGCGACTCCAAACCGTTCGGAGTCACGTCCGGAAATTCCCGACGTGACTAGTAGCTGCCGCCGGCGAACCTACTACATATAGCGGGTCAGGGAAGTTTTCGGAGTAGTCTTCCAATTCAGTTCATTCCCGTAACGAACTGAACCCCTACCGCACGTCCAGAAATCCCGACGTCAGTCGTCCCTATCTGGCCGGTAGAGCATGGCGCGACTCCGACAATGTCGGAGTCGACGGGGGGGCACGTTTCCCGGAGTTGATCCGACTGAGGAATCTCCTCAGTTCAGCCCATCCTGAGGGGGGGTCCACTCCGACAATGTCGGAGTCGACTGAAGAATTTCCCCAGTTGAGCCATCCTGAGGGGGGGTCCACTCCGACAATGTCGGAGTCGACTGCGGAATTTCCGCAGTTGGGGCTCACCCTCGCTTCACCCCGCTTTCAACCCTGCTGCGGTATTTCACCACCGCAGCCGGCTGCATTATGCCGCCACCGTCGGGAAGTCCCTCCACCCCCCGCGCCCATCGCATCCTGGCCGAACTCACGTCTCTTCAGCGGGTTACAAGCTCTTTCGCCCTCGCAAACCGCTCTGGCACGGACGTTGCTGTTATGTCCCCGCATGATCAGCCGCAATGATATCACGCTTGAAAAGGATTCGGATGTGAGCTTGAACGACAACGTCAGCCGCGAGTTGGCGCTCTTTTACCCCACGGAATCCCTGCACGACCAAGTGGCCGGGCAAATCAGCCTGTACCAATGCACGGCGATGGTGACGGTCAGCTCCGTGCAGGGCCGCGCTATTCGCAAGGCGGCAACGAGCGCGGTGCTGTCCATTATTGACGTGACCGAGCAGGTCTCCCAGGCGATGTCCGCGCTGGATGAACTGGCGGGGATCCTCGATCCGGGGCAGTTGGCGGTCTACACGGAGCGCATGCACGAGGGCCTGGAGCGGTTTGTGCGGGTCCGCGGCATCCTGCTGCTGCTGGGGCCCGTCGAGGCCGCTCAATGGCAGGCCCTCTTCCGCCAGGCCGGATTCGAACTGCAAGAACAGGAAAGCCGACCGGCCCTCGGGCCGGCAGGCACCCTTGACTGACCCGCGGCCCACATGAGCGGCCGCACAACGCGAAAGGAAAGAACCATGACTGGCGCGATTCTCAAACACATGACGGGTGAAGAGCTGCTGCTGATGGCGGTCCTGGAAGGCCGGCACGCCCGGGGCGGGATCCATGCCGAACTGGACCGCCGGGCGCGCGTGGGCATGCCCGTGCGTCGGCGCCCGCGGGCGGCAGCGGTTGTGCTGACCGCCACGCCGTACCGCATCAAGCCCCCCATCACCCGAGCCGCCTGAAAGCGTCCCCATAAACAGTCACTTGCCGGGGCAGGGCCGGACCAAAGCGTCTCCCGCCCCCCTGATGGAGAGAAGCACCATGAAACGCATGATCAACTGGATGAAGCAGTTGCCCGAGGACCGGCTGTATGAACTGGCCGCACTGCTGGATGGTGAGTTGGAGCGCCGCCACGACAAGGCAGCCGGTCGAGCCTATCAGCGCAGTTCGTTCATGTCCGATATCGTCCAGGCCAAACGGATGGCGCCGCGTCAGCAGCGACTGGCCGCTTGAGCCAACTGGGGAGGGTTTCCCGTGAACAAGACACACAGCAAGCTACACGACACCACGCCGCCGCCAGGGCGACAGAGGCGATCGTTCGATCGCCGCGCGGGCAAGATGGCCAAACTCTTCCCACACGCGCAGATGGACCGGGATCAAGACTGGTGGTGGGCCGGCCGGTTGCCGGCGATGCGGCACTGCGCCCGCCTGGCGGCGTGAGTCGTTGCAGTGATCGCCGGTTCTGCGACCCGGCTGGCAGGTGAGGTTGTGCGGGTCGTCCTGAGTCAACAACCATCAAGAAGGAGAGCGGACTGAGATAGGCATGTCCCCCGCGAGCCAGTGCGCACAGCGCCGTCGCCGGGGCAGCCGCAGTTGGGACAACCGCAAGGATGGCCCGGAAGTCCAGGTTTGTGGTGGGCGCATAAGGCGGAGCCAATGGGCCTGCCGATCGGAGCGGATGTGAAGTAGGCGGCCGTGTTTTCCGGCCGGGCGAGTGCAAGCAGTGCGAGGAATTCCGCCGCGGAGGCGTCCCTAAGGAGACGTCCCCTCTGGCAGAGGTCCTGGTTAAACGGCAGTACCCGCAGTGCCGCCGGCGTGGATGGGAGCGGGAGCGTTTCCCGCAAAACGGCCGGCGAGAGAGATAGGTCTATTCGGCCCTAGGAAAATGGGCCTGGAACAAATGGCCGCAAAGCGGCCAAGGAGCCTGTGAATGAAACTTTCAATGATTGCTGTTGCCTGTGTCGCCGCAGCCTTGATGCTGGTCCCCAGCTTCGCCGTCGCCGCCTACGTTGAAACCTTCGACACCGATAACGCCGGGTGGAATGTCGGATACGGCTTGGATTTCCAATCACCCCAGTTGGGCGCGACCTCGGTGAGTCCGGGCGGAAATCCTGGTGGATACATCAGCGGCAGCGTTACCAACACCGATACCGGCCACAGCCTGTATGCCATGTGGACCAACGATACCGCGCGATTTGGCGACATGAATGGCACGACGTTAACGATCGATACCATGGTGACGGGCGGCGCTTCAGGGACAGCCCAGTTCTACGTCGGCCGCGGCGGCACGTACTTCGTCGATGGCCAGTGGGATATCAGTTCTGACGCTAATTGGACAACCCATCAGGCGGAACTCAATACCACGAACTTCGTGCCATGGACCGGCGTGAACGACGGTGTCTACACGCTGGCGGAAGTACTTCAAGCCCCGACGGATGTGGGTATTTTCTTCGGTGGCGGGATGGCCACCGGCGCGGGCACGCTGAATATCGACAACTATGGAACCGTTCCCGAGCCGGCCACGATGGGCCTGCTGATTCTCGGCGGCCTGGCCGCGCTGGCCCGCCGCCGGCGGATGGCCTAGTCACACGAAGCCCCGCAGGGCCGGGGCGGCTGCCGTCGATGCGGATGCGTCCAGATTCGCGACGATCCCTCCGGCACCCGCCCTGGCGGCCAGAAGCAAAAGTAGTTGCCGTAGCACCGGCCGGGAAGGAAGCGGGAACGTTTCCCGCCGAACGGCCGGCAGACAAGAGAATCCTGCGGCCCCGAACTAGCAAGGGCTGCAAACAATGGCCGCGACGCGGCCAAGGAGCCTGTGAATGAAACTTTCTGTGATTGCGGTTCTGAGTGTGGCGATGATCGCCTTGGCGAGCAGCATGGCGGCGGCCGATGTGATCACCACGGGCAGCAGCGGCGTATGCTTTGCCGCGTACAACCCTGGGTTCACGGTGAGTTCCTCCAGTTTGATAGGCGATCATTGCAGCGCGGGCATCCAGGGCGATGTATTCCACGTCGAAGCCACGGGCACGGATTACCGCGATGCCGGAATCGTTCTCTACAACGACTGCAGCCTGAAGCTTGGTGACCTTCAAAGCGTAAGCGCGGCTTCGAATAATAATGCTGCCCTCTGCATCAACCTCTGGCTGGACACCGGCGGCAACGGCAAGCTCTTTTCGTATGACGCCAACGGAACTTTCCTCAGCCTCGATGGCGACGCCTACGGCGCCAGCAACTCCACTGGCACGGCCACGCTGACGGGCAGTTCCACCTTTGCCTTCTTCCTGGGAGCCGATGTGGGAACGCACACCCTGGCCGACCTACAGGCCGGGTTGGTGAGCGGTATCACCGCCAACACTCCCGTTGCAATCTGGATCGGCCTGACCAACCGCGCTGATGGTGCCACCGCCTCAGCGGATATCTCCAGTGTGACCGTGGTCCCCGAGCCGGCCACGATGGGCCTGCTGATTCTCGGCGGCCTGGCCGCACTGGCCCGCCGCCGGCAGAGGGCGTAAGCGCACGAAGCCCCGCAGGGCCGGGGCGGCTGCCGTCGATGCGGATGCGTCCAGATGCGACGATCCCTCCGGCACTCGCCCTGGCGGCCAACAGGCAGCTTGAAGTTGCCCCAGCTCGCTCTTTTACCCAGCTTACCACTTCCAACTTAGAGGCTATCCGAATAACC
>PMYD01000002.1 GCA_003171335.1 Phycisphaerales bacterium | reverse complement strand
GCAGCTTAAGTTGCTGGCATTCAGGAGAGACACTTTTTTTTTCGCGAGCACTTACAGCACGCCTTTGCATGAGGCTGCCTTGCGTTGACGGCCGTGTCCTACTCCTTCTGGTCCGTATGGGGCCCATGGTGGAATCGCATGGCCTGCTCGATGCGCAGGTCGAGCATGGAGAGCGTCTGCGGCATGGTCGCGACGGGAGCGCGGGGGTCGTAGCCATCCATGACGGCGGCCGGCTCGATATGTTCCACCTCGCCGGTAAACTGCCAGCCGGTGTTGTGGGCCGGGTCCCAGATGGTCAGCGAGACGCGGTGGTTCTCGCGGGTGTTTTCCAGGGTTTGCGGGCAGAACCACTCCGTCAGCCGCAGATGGTCGCGGTTAAGTTGCCTCACCGCGCCCACGGTGGTCAGGTGCGGCGTACCATCGGCCCCCACGCTGGTCAGGAATACGGGCAGGCCTTCAGCCGCCATCGTCACCGCCTGGCGAATAGCCGCATCTTTCATGATGTTTCCTCCTTCTGCTGGATAGGTTCGAGCCTGGTGCCATGCCGGGCGGCTTTCCGCCGCCGGCTGGCAACCATAGAATTTTAGAAGGGCGGCCGCCGCGCCGCCCACCGAGGGATATTTATGGAAGCGGTATTTGAAGATCGCGTCGATGCCGGCAGGCGGCTGGCCGCCAAGCTGATGCATTACGCCGGCCAGCCGGATGTGCTGGTGCTGGCCCTGCCGCGTGGCGGCCTGCCGGTGGCGTACGAGGTGGCCACGGCCTTGGGGGCGCCGCTGGACCTGCTGTTGGTTCGAAAGCTGGGCGTGCCCGACCAGCCGGAACTGGCGATGGGGGCGGTGGCTACGGGCAATACCCGGGTGCTCAACGAGGACATTGTGCGGCTGCTGCATATCGAGCGGCAGAGCATCGAGCGCATCACCCAGCGCGAGCGTGCCGAGCTGCTCCGCCGCCAGCAGGCCTACCGCGGCGAGAGGCCCGAGCCGGTTCTGGCCGGCCGCACGCTGATCCTGATCGATGACGGCCTGGCCACCGGCGCCACCATGCGCGTGGCCGTGGCCGCGGTCCGCCAGCAGCGGCCGCACAAGGTGGTGGTGGCCGTGCCGGTGGCCCCGCCCGAGACCGCCTCGCTGATGTCGGCCGAGGCCGATGAGCTGGTGTGCCTGATGACCCCCGAGCCCTTCCGCGCGGTGGGCCAGTGGTACATCCAGTTCGACCAGACCAGCGATGAGGAAGTCCGCCAGATCCTGGACCGGGCCTGGCAGAAGCAGCATAGCGCGTCGTGACACGGGAAAGCGCTTTTCCGTATCTATACTGGTTAACTGATAACCAGTTGATGACTGACAGGGGAGTGTCTCATGGGAAAGATGGCGATAGCCAGCCAGGAAACGGTGTTTGTGACTCCCGCCGCCGCACTGGCGGCGACGCTGACCGTTGGGCCCGCCAGCCGCGGCTTGGTCGTTTTCGCCCACGGCAGCGGGTCGGGCAGGTTCAGCCCGCGAAACCGGGCCGTGGCCGATGTGCTGCACGGGGAGGGCCTGGGCACGCTGCTCTTGGACCTGCTGACCGAGGATGAGCAACGCGTCGACGAGGTGACGCGGGAGCATCGCTTCAACATTGAGTTGCTCGCGCAGCGCGTGGTCGCGGCCATCGATGCGGCCGGCCAGCGGCCCCAGACGGCAGGCTTGCCGATCGGCCTGTTCGGCGCCAGCACCGGGGCGGCGGCGGCCCTGGCGGCGGCGGGCCGGCGGCCGGCGGCGGTCAAGGCGGTGGTCTCACGCGGCGGCCGGGGCGACCTGGCGGCCAAGGACCTGCCCAACGTGCGCGCGGCCGTGCTGCTGATCGTCGGCGGGCGCGACCCGGAAATCCTCCTGCTCAACCGCCAGGTGCAGTCGATGCTCCAATGCCCCAACGAGCTGGTGATCGTTCCTGGCGCGGGCCACCTGTTCGAGGAAAGCGACACGCTCTACCAGGCCGCCCGCCACGCCGCCGAGTGGTTCAGCCGCAACCTGGTCCTGGCGGCGGGGGAGGAGTAGGCCAGTATCACGGCGTTTCTTCATTAGAAGGGTGCCACGGCTGTCCGCAGCCGTGCGCTGTGCGCACAACAGGAAAAGATGGTCCGTTGGTTTCCACAGGACCTGCCGCGTGGCCGGCAGCCCGAGCGCACGGCTGCGGACAGCCGTGGCACCCGCCGAAGAAGACCTGCCGCGCACAGCCGGCACGCGACGCGCAAGATTTCTGGCTATTCCACGCCCGCCAGGTGGCTGGTGTCATTGAGCCGCACGAGCCGGCGGCCGTTGTGGTCGCCGATCCGCAGCGTGGTGATGCTGCACAGATCCAGTTCGAATTGAATCGCCGGCCACTGGCCGGGGAACAGCCGCAGCCACCAGTAAACCACGCACGTGCCCGCCCCGTTGTGCGAGACGACCAGCAGCGTGCCGTGCGTCTGGTGGTCCAACTGGTCCAGGCAGGTAAAGACGCGGTGCATCATCTCGCGCCAGGTTTCGGCGCCGGGGTACCACACGCGGTCGACCTCCGGCCCGGTGGTTGGATTCAGCGCCACTTCGTCCGCCTGCACGTGCGTCATCTCGTTGGCCACGCCCAGGCTCTGCTCGCGCAGGGCGGCGGTCAGCTCGGGCTCCAGTCCCAGCGCGCCGCCGATGGCGCGGGCCGTCTCGACGGTGCGCAGCAGGTCGCTGGCCACCACCCGCACGGGCCGGCCGGCCAGCTCTTCGCGCAGCCGCTCGGCCGTGCGCTGAGCCTGGCGGCGGCCCAGGTCGGTCATCGGCGTGGGCGCCCAGCCGCCGGCCATCTTCAGCGCCATGTGCTGGGAGTACCCGTGGCGAACGAGGATCAGCTCTTCCATGGTTACGGAATTCTACGCCGGGAAAGGCAGGCTGTAGGCACGGCCGAACCCTGGGGACGAGCGTTCTTGTCCGGTCGTTCCTACAGCCGGGTGCCGTGGCTGCATTTTTTTGCAGCCACGAGTCTGCAAGTCTTCGCTCCGGCGTGGTTCTGTTCCGACGACGCGTGGCTGCAAAAGGACACAGCCACGGCACCCAGCCGTTGTCTTTTTCCGGGTCGTTTCTCCAGCCTCCCTGCTTCGCCCGAAAGGGGCTTCGCAGGGCAAGCCAACAAGGCCTGCGTAGCCTCTGGCGTAGCAGGCCAGCCTCCAGCCTGAAGTCTTGCTCCTCCGCCCGGGCGTAGAATTGGTGAAACGGCATGGGCCGCGCGATTGCCGCGGCGCCTGGGTTGAGGTAGCCACCATGAGTAACGGCAAGAGCCCATACGGGCGTGATGAATTGCAGCAGTTCCGCAAGCTTCTGCTCGGCCGCCGCCTGCAGTTCCTGGAGTCGCTGCGCGCCCTGGAGCACGACGTGCGCGATTACAACGAGCCCGAGGCCCGCAACGTGCAGTCCGACCTGCCCACGCATCCGGCCGACCAGTCCGACCGCTCGTATGAGCAGAGCAAGGACCTGCAAATCGCCACCACCGAGCGCGACATGATCCGCCAGATCGAGGAGGCCCTGCACCGGATCGACGATAGAACCTACGGCCTCTGCCTGACGTGCGGCCGCACCATCGAGCGCCGGCGGCTGACGGCCGAGCCGTGGGCGCAGTTGTGTATAGACGACGCGAGGTAGAGCTGGTGCCCGCCGCTTTCAAAAATCTCAATAGTTGTACCGCTGCGCGATGGGCAGCCGCCGGCCCGTGCCGAACGCGCGGCCGGTCACCTTGAGCGTCGGGGCGCCTTGGCGGCGCTTGTATTCGCTGCGGTCCACCATGCGGGCGATGCGCCGGACCACGTCGGCGTCAAACCCCGCGGCGGCAATCTGCGAGACATCCTTCTCCTGCTCGACATACCGCGTCAGGATCTCATCGAGCAGATCGTACGGCGGCAGCGTGTCCTGGTCGGTCTGGTTGGGCTTCAGCTCCGCCGAGGGCGGCTTGGTGAGAATGCTCTCGGGAATGCGCGGCCCGCCGGCCGCCTGGTTGATATACCGGCACAGGGCGTACACGCTGGTCTTGGGCACATCGCCGATGACCGCCAAGCCGCCGCACATATCGCCGTAGAGCGTGCAGTAGCCGGTGGACAGCTCGCTCTTGTTGCCCGTGGTGAGGGCCAGGTGGCCGAACTTGTTGGAGATGGCCATCACCACGGCCCCGCGGATGCGGGCCTGGAGGTTCTCCTCGGTCAAACCCGGCGTGGTGCCCGCGAAAATGGTCGCCAGCCCCGCCTCGAAGGCCGCGTGCATCGGCTCGATGGGCGCCACCTCGTAGCGGATGCCCAGGTTCTTCGCCAGGAGCGCCGCGTCGGACTTGCTGTGCTCGCTGGAGTACCGGCTGGGCATGGAGAGGGCCAGCACATTTTGCGGCCCCAGCGCATCGGCCGCCAGCACGGCCACCAGGGCCGAGTCCACCCCGCCGGAGAGGCCCAGCACCACGTTGGAAAAACCGCACTTGTGAACGTAATCGCGCAGCCCCAGCTCCAGCGCCAGCTTCAGACCCGCCACGCCGTCGGGCACCTCGGGCGGGGCATCGGCCGGCGGTGCGGCCAGGTCCACGATGACCAGGTCCTCCTCGAACCGGCGGCACTGGGCGATGCGGCGGCCGTCGGCATCGACGGCGAAGCTGGCGCCGTCGAAGATCAACTCGTCGTTGCCGCCCACCTGGTTGACGTACACGATGGGCTTGCCCACGCGGCGGGCCTGGCGGCCCAGCAGCGAGCGCTTCACCGGCAGCTTGTCCACCTGGTACGGGCTGGCGGACATGTTCACGATAACGTCCACGTTGAGCCCGGCCAATGCGGCGGCGGGGTCCTCGCTGTAAAGCTGGCGGCCCAGGGCCATCGGGTCCCACAGGTCCTCGCAGATGGTCACGCCGAGATGCCCGCAGGCCAGCTCCAGCACTTCCGGCGGCGGCCCGGGCTCGAAGTAGCGCGTCTCATCGAAAACGTCGTAGGTCGGCAGCAGGCTCTTGGCATGCTGGGCGACCACGCGCCCGCCCGCCAGCAGGGCCGCGGCGTTATACAGCCGCCTGCCGGTGGGCTTGTCGCTGGGCCGGGCGAAGCCGACCAGCGCCGCGATGGATGTGCACTGGCGCGCCAGGTCGTCGATGGCCCGCAGGTTCTGCTCGAGAAAGGCGGATTTCAGCAGCAGGTCGCGCGGCGGGTAGCCGCACAGCGACAACTCGCTGAAGACGACCAGGTCGGCGCCTTCCCGCTGCGCGCGCCCGATCGCCTCGGCGATCCGCCGGGCGTTGCCGGCGATGTCACCAACAATGGGGTCGAGTTGGGCAAGTGCTATGCGCATTGGAGCTTCTAAATATATGGCAGATCAGTACGCAGCGGGAACGCCGAAATCCCAAATCCCAAATTCCAAATTCCAAACAAGCACCAAATCCCAAATTCCAAACTTCGGCAGCGGGCCTCCTGTCAGTAAGCCGCACCTATGTTCCCCTTTGGAATTTGGTGCTTGGAATTTGTTTGGGATTTGGGATTTGGAATTTGGGATTTGTCGTTCTTCACTCGGCTTTAAAAGGCAGCTTCGCCTTGAAATGCCTGTACAGCAGCCCGATCACCCGCATGGCCACCAGGAACGCCACGCTGATGAGCACCATCGCCAGGTACAGGCCCACGACGAACGCCAGGCCGTGCTCGGCCAGGGCCCTACGCGCCAGGGCAAAGGCGCCATAAATCACCGCGCACAGCGCCGCCATGGCCGCCCAGACCGCCAGGTACGCCCCCGGCGCCGCCACGATGAGATGCAGCACCTTCGCCGGCGAGAGCGCCTTGATCGAGTCGCCCAGCACGATCAGCAGCAGCGTGGCGGGGAACAGGAACAGGCTCAGCCCCCAGGCCGCCGCCTCCAGGCTTGGCGGCAGCGGCCGCTCGGCGAAGGCCACGAAAAGCAGGTACATCCAGCGCGGCAGCAGCGAGATGGCCACCGCGGCCAGCATCCGCCCGGTGGGCCTGAACAGGTCCTCCCACACGCCTTCGCTGATGATGTGCACGGCCGTTTCCTCATCCTGGCCGCCGCACGCCGCCGCACAGATTTGCAGCGCCGCCCCGCAGTGCCAGCACACCGGCAGCAGGGCGACGAACGGCGTCAGGAGACCAAACAGGAACTTCACCACAATTCCGGAAGGCCCGTTCGACTCTCGAGCCATGACCAGGAAGAACACGTCGATCAGCAGAACGAAATCGGCGATCAGCACGCGGCCCAGCATGTGGCTGTTCACGCCCGAGAGCACCACCGGGCCGCTGCGCAGGGCCTCGGCCGCGAACGACCGGGCCGGCGGCGCGATGGCATCCGGCAGCCGGGCGTGCGCGTGGAGCTGCTGCCACACGGCGTGGTCCTCCTGGGCGATGGCCAGCTCCGCCGGCGACAGGGCCCCATCATTGGCGGTCGGCGGCGCTGCCGCATCGCCGCTCGCGCCCGGCAGCGGCGGCGGCGCCTGCCCGGGCTGGGCCGATGCGGCGCCCTCAGCGGCCGTCTTTGGCTTGCCACCGGGTGGCGCCGGCGGCGGCGGGACGCGCTGCGGCTGCGCCACCGGCATGGCCGCCACCGTGCGCTCGCGTACCGGCGGGGGGATCGTCTGGTTGACCGGCAGCTCCACCTTCAGAAGCGACGGCACCATCACCTCCGCCGCGCAGTGCGGGCACTCGGCCGAGAGGCCTTCGACCTCCTCGCCGACCTTGAACCGGTAGCCGCAATCCGGGCAGCGTGCCTCGATCATGGCGCTATTGTAGCCTCGCCTGGGGTTCGTCCTGCCGTAAGTGAAGACGCCGCGGGGGCGGAAGTGTTACGGGAAAGGCTGGAGGCTGGAGACTGGAGGCTGGAGGTACGGCGGGAGAAGAAACAGCGAATATCGAACTCCTACTCCGCCTGCCAGCAGAGGTACTGCCGGCCATGCCGGTAGAAGAGGCCCACGTTGCGCATGGCCACCGCGCTGGAATACGCCAGCACGCACATGCCGCCGGCCCACAGGGCCGAGTCCCAAAGGAATTGCGTGAGGTTCAAATCGAAGAGCGACTGCCGCTTGAAGAGAATGAGCCACACCACCAGCGCATAGCCGGCGAAGGAGGGGACCAGCGAGCACAGCACCGGCAGATACCGCCGCCAGCCGTAAACCATCGCCATCAGGTGCTGGTCGTAGCGCAAGAAGAAACCGGACTTCTCATGCAACGCGGCTGCCAGTACGCTGAGGGGCCAGATCGCGATACCCAGGCAGGCCATGATGGTTCCCATGGTCCACAACATGGCCGGATTGGGAATCCCGCAGGCGAAATAAATAATCAGCCACAGGCCCAGCGGAAAGCCGGCCGCCACAACGGAGCCGAAAAGTGCACCAATCCCATCGGCCCCGAAATTATCCGGATCGAACAGTTGCGGCAGTTCATCGTCCCCGCGGGCCGTGTCAGCCACGACGCTGACGTCATACATCGCGATCAGCCACACCAGGCCCGAGGAGAAACCCCAGGCGGCCAGCCATCCCTTGATCTGCTGGTGTATCCAGCCCGCGGGGTAAAGGCGCGTCCACATCAGCGCTACCGGCAGGGGCAGATGCGCCAGGAGGTAGAATAGAAACCGAATCAGGCTGTCGCCCCGCAAGGGCAGGGAAAAACTCATCAGCAGATCGCGCCGGAACGACCGCCTCGGCTCCGTTCCCGAGTGCGGCTCGCGCTCGCCCTGGTAGTGCAACTCCACCGGGTGGGGATGATCGTTTCGAGTCATGGCCCTACTCCGCCTGCCAGGCGAAGCGCTGCTTGAAGTGCCGGTAGAACAGGCCGATGATCCGCATCGAGACCAGCATCATGTACGCCACCACAAAGAGAATTGCGATGGAACCCACGAAACTGTGCACCACATCCTCGAGCGCGCCCAAATCCGGCAGGATGCCGGTGGCCGCCAGCAGGGAGCCGACACCCAGCCCCAACGTGACCGTCAGCATGCCGAAGATCGCCAGGTACGGCACAAACGCCCGGCCGATGCTGATGAGCTGCAGGTCGTACCGCAGGGCGTTCATCGTGAGGCCGTGAATGGCGATCGTCAGGATCGTCATCGGCCAGATAAACACGCCCAGGAGGAAGAACACCATAAAGGCCCAAGGGATTCCAAGAAAAACATCGGCGACATCACCGGAATTGGCGGCTTTGATCGCGCCCAAAGCCAAAAGGATCAGCCCCGGCAAAAAGACCCACAGGAAAGATCCGAAGAATTGAAGGAAGGGAAGGATGGTCTCCTCCCAAATCCCATCCGCCAGGGACATGGACGGCAGCTCATCCTCGCCGCGGCACGTTTCGGAAATCGTGTTCAGAAAAACCGAGCAGATCCACCCGATGATCACCGCGCGCAGGAACAGAATCAGTATGGGCGTGGAGAAGCCTATCGACGGGAAAATGCTGAGCAGGCGGAGAAACAACTGGGCAACGAGCATGAAAACCAGAATGAAGATGCCCCCGCCTTTGAAGGGCACGACGAAACTGTGCAGCGCATCGGCCCGGAAGCTGCGCGTGGGCGCCGTGACCACGTGGCCGGCGGCCACGGCGATCTGCGCTTCGGTCGGCTGCGGGCCGGCCAGGTTCAGCACCACCGGTGGGGCCGCCGCCGCGGCCGCGGCCGGCGGCGCGGGATACGCGTCGCCATCGGCCAGGGCGAACAGGCCATCATCTTCCTGGGCCGGTGGCGGGGAGGGTTTGGGCGCCGGCGCGGGTCTGGCGGCTGATTTGGGGCTGGCCCCGGCGGAACCAGTCTGGGTCATCGGTCTTGGTGCGGCCGCGGAACTGGCCGGCGGCGGCGCCGATTCGCCGGCCACGGCCGGAATCTCGAACATATACCCGCAGCGGGCGCAGCGCGCACGCTTGCCGGCCAGTTTCTCCGGCACCGTGAACCGCCCGTTACATCCCCGACATGTAGCGACAATACCCATCTGCCGCTCCTGCCATCACGCCGGAACTACTGCTGCCAAAACCCGGTTTGCCCGAGTTGCTTTTGCTTACACGAAGATATGACCTGCCCAGTATCCTCCGTTGCGCCGATAGCGTCAATGTTGTTTCCCTCGTCAAAAAGCCGTTGACGCGGCAGCGCCGGAGGGGTAGCTAATTCCCCGGATCATCGCTGTCGGTGAGGCCAAGGGAGAACGCTGGGCGCCGTGGCTGCATCTTTTTGCAGCCACGCGTCAGCAGAAAAGCGTGCGATAAATCCCCCGCCTGCCGCGCAATCATGGCTTGGCTTCAAGGGCAGACCCAGTGCAAACACGTCTTGTCGGATCGGAAACACGTGGCTGCAGACGGCGCAGCCACGGCACCCGGCTGCAGACCCACATCTGCTAAATAAGTGACGCTGTCGCCGTGCAATCAACCTGCCATCGGGGCCGGCGAAAATTCGCACTTGCGAAAGATAGCCCGCGCGCGTGCGGCAGAAATGATTCTGTCACCAATAAAAGAATCCG
The DNA here is from genome assembly GCA_003171335.1 of Phycisphaerales bacterium. Taxonomy (GTDB): domain Bacteria; phylum Planctomycetota; class Phycisphaerae; order SM23-33; family FEN-1343; genus FEN-1343. The sequence continues at coordinate 323 of PMYD01000002.1, read as the reverse complement.
GGCAATCAGGAAGATTGTTTTTATTCCTTGCGGGACAATGGTTTGAAACCGGACTCGTGATTGCATCGCCCATTTTTATTTGATTTCCGTATGCCCGCTCCGAAATCGTAAATCCTTGTGCGGCCACACCCTGATTTTTCGCTGTGCGGCTGCCGCACAAAAGCGACTGTTATATATAGAGGGCGCGCGTTTTTTTCGGCGCCCTTGGGCATTGCCTTCCAGGCAATCACTTCCTCGGACGGGGTTACCAGTTTCTTCGACGCGTGTGCGGCCGCGCCATCGCGCCGCCGCCTCGCCGCAGTTCATAGATCGTGTGGGTCCGC
>PMYD01000080.1 GCA_003171335.1 Phycisphaerales bacterium | reverse complement strand
CCCAAGGGCGTGCAGGACCGGCTGGCGTACGCGTTCGACTTTCGCCACGAAATCGACCGTATGATCAAGCGGGCCAAGTGGTTGCAGGAAGACCTTCTGATGAACTTCTCCCGCCGCAGCCCGCTCTTCCGCCAGTTTGATTGGGCCTGGTGCGACCAGATGCTCGAGCAACTCCTCGTGCGGCTGGGCATGATCTGCCCGCACTGCTTCTGCCCCCTGTGCCAAGGCGCCGGCTGCGAGACCTGCGATAACCGCGGGTGGCTGACCAAGGAGCGGATGGAAGAGATCGATCCGCCGCCGACTGCGCTGGTGCTGCCGCCGCCGGTGGAGGTGGCGTGAGGGGGAATTGCCAATTGTGCTTCGACTTCGCTCAGCACCCTGAGCCTGTCGAAGGGCAAATTGCAAATTGCAAATTTAACGGCCGGAGATCGACCGGAGACCGTGGCATGGGCGTCTCGCCCATGGCGTACGCAAGAAACGGCCGGATCACGGCCAAGATGGCCGTGAGACTCACGGGCGGGACGCCCGTGCCACGTGCGAGGCGTGAGTATTTTTGGGATTGAGAAGCGGCGGCCGACGGGCTAGGCTGTGCGTTCGATCGGTGCGGGCATTTTCGGATGATTCGCCTTCGGGCAAATTCGCCTTCGGGAGGTCCAGAGGCGTCGATGATGGTGCGGCTGGCCAAATCCAAGGTGGCCTTCGAGCAGGCCTGCCGAGTGCTGGTGGGCGGGGTGAACTCGCCCGTGCGGGCCTTCGGCGCGGTCGGCGGCACGCCGCCGGTCATCGCGTTTGGCGAAGGCGCCAAGATCACCGATATCGACGGCAACACGTACATCGACTACGTGTGCGGCTATGGGCCTTTGATCCTGGGTCACGCGCAGGAGCAGGTGGTCACGGCCATCACCAAGGCGGCCACACGCGGCAGCGGCTTTGGCGCGCCGACCGAGGACCAGACCCAGCTCGCCGAAGTGCTGCTGACGGCCTACCCCCAGGCCCAGCGCGTGCGGCTGATGAACAGCGGCACCGAGGCCTGCATGACCGCCATCCGCCTGGCCCGTGCGGCCACGGGACGAAACAAGATTATCAAGTGCGCGGGGGCGTACCACGGCCACGCCGATTCCATGCTGGTGCAGGCCGGCTCGGGCGCGCTGACGCTGGGCGTGCCTTCCTCCCCCGGCGTGCCGGCCGCGACGGCGGCGACGACGATCGTCGTACCCTTCAACGATATTGATGCCGTGCGCAAGGCGCTGGAAGCCGATAAAGATGTGGCGGCCATGATTGTCGAGCCGGTATGCGGGAATATCGGAACCGTGCCGCCGCAGAAGGGCTACCTGCAGGCGCTGGCCCGGGCGTGCCACGCGCACGGCGCGCTGCTGATCTTCGATGAAGTGATGACGGGTTTTCGCCTGGCCTTCGGCGGCGCGCAGGAGGTGTACGACGTGCTGGCGGATCTGACGGCGCTGGCCAAGATCATCGGCGGCGGACTGCCGCTGGCGGCGGTCGTGGGGCCGGCGGCGACGATGGACCTGCTGGCGCCCGCCGGGCCGGTGTACCAGGCGGGCACGCACAGCGGCAATCCCCTGGCGGTGGCCGCCGGCCTGGCGACGCTGGCCCCGCTGCGCACCAGCGCTGCCTACGGCAGGCTCGAAGGCCTGGGAGCCGACCTGGCCGCGGGGCTGCGCCAGGCGGCGGCCAAGGCCGGCTTAGTCGCCGCCGACCGCGTGTGCATTCAGCGCGCCGGCAGCATGCTGACGGTGTTCTTCACCGCCGGTCCGGTGACGAATTACCAGGCGGCCCGCACCTGCGACACGCGGGCGTACGCGGCGTTTTTCCACGCCATGCTGGAGGCCGGGGTGAACCTGCCGCCCAGCCAGTTTGAAAGCTGGTTCATCTCGCTGGCCCACAGCGACGGCGATATTCGCCATACCCTGGATGCGGCCGCCGACGCTTTTAGCAGCGCGGCGGCGCGACTGACCTGAGAGAGGAAGAAAACATGGAACTGGCCCCTACGACAACCTCCGACAACCAGTACCGCCGGGCCCTGCGCTCGCTGCGGGCGGCCAGGCGATGGTTCTCCGCGCTGCTGTTTCTCATGCTGCTGATCGACCTGGGGGCGATCGCGACGGTGTGGACCTTGCCGCAGTTTGCGGATAGCCCCTCGGTTCGGGCCCTGCTGGCCGACCGTGGCCGGGCGGGCGCGCCCAACGCGCTGCGCCGGGTATGGCGTGGCCGCGGTGCGGCCGCGACGGCCAGCGCGCCGGCGGGGGAATCGGCTGATGCCAACGCCGCCGCCGCGCCGGCAGCGGCCACGATGCCCGCCGCCATGTCCGGCGCTGCGCCTACGACCATGCCCGCCAGCGCCCCGGCCAGCCGGCCGGCCGAATCGCGGACCGAGCTGGCGTTCACCCTCATGAGCCTGGCGATGCCCTTCGCGCTGTCGCTGGGCGTGGTGTGCGCGATATTGATCGTGGCCATGCAGGTGCTGATGCTGCTGACCGTGCTGGTGGGAAAGATCGGGGACGCCGGCTCCATGGCCAGCGCCCTGGCCTGGAGCCTGGTGCTGGCGGCGGTGATGGTGCCGTGGAAGTTCGCCTTCGGATCCGCCATCGTGCCCGGCGCGCTCTTCCTGCGGAATGAGCTGATCACGGCCACGGCCTCGGTGACCTGGGGCGCGCATCCGGACTGGGCCGATCAGGTGTGGTATTGGACGCGCTTCGGGGCCTATCCCGTGGCGGCGCTGCTGGTGTGGCTGTTGGTGTCGGTCAAGTCGTCGGCGGGCGTGCGCCAGCCGTCGATTCGGGCCGATTGATGGATGAGCGAAGATGCGTTGTGAATGTGAAAAACGAACCGCGCCTCGGTCCAGCCGAAGCGCGGTTCTTCTTTTTGAACTGGTGAAGCTACCGCCAGTCGCCGCGCCCGCCCCGGGCTTACCGGGCCAAGAGGCCCGTCTTGCGGGCGTATTCGAAAACGCCGCCGGCCAGGATGATGGGGCCGGCCTGGCCCAGCGGGCTCAGGGCGAAGCTCTTGCCGGTGGTGCGGTTGGTGATGGCCGGAGCCGCCAGGTCCACCTCCACCTCATCGCCGGTGGAAAACTGCTCGACGAGCCGGCTGGGCGTCTCCAGCGGCACGAGGTAGCCGCCGTTGATGCTGTTGCGGTAGAAGATGCGGGCGTAAAACTCGGCCACGACCACCTTCACGCCCGCCTCGGCGATGGCCAGCGGGGCATGCTCGCGCGAGCTGCCGCAGCCGAAGTTCTTGCCGCCCAGGATGACGGCGTAATCCGTCTTGAACTTGCCTTCCTGGACGAAGCGGCAGTTGCCCTTGGGCAGGCCCGATTGTGCCAGCGGCACGCCAGAAAGGGCCAGGCGGCCGAACTGCCGCCGCTCCTCGGGCAGAGCCGGGTTGTAGCTGAGATACTCGGCCGGAATGATCTGGTCGGTATCGATGTTGTCGCCCAGGACAAAAACTTTGCCGGTAATCCGCGGTTCCATTTCTCCGCCTTTCCTGTTTCCGCCCGTAGCGCCAGACATTGTATTGAAGGCCTGGGTCGGTTGCCAGCGAGCGAGCGTTGGCGATTCTGGATTTGCGATTCGGTATCAGAAGGACGAGCGGGGACACAGGCTAAAAGCCTGTGCCACCAAGCCGGAAGCCTGTGCCACCAAGCAATGCCAAAAAAAGTCCCGATGCCCAGGTGGAGGGAGACCTGGGGCATCGGGCTCAGTTGCCGCAACCCAGATGCAGGTGGAGGGAGACCTGCTATCCGCGGGGTGCAGCGGACAATCGCGATTCTAGGGACGGCTCTTTTGATGTCAACGGAAAAAAGTCATAAACGCAAAAAAATTAAGCACTTACGGTCGCGCAGCACAAGCACTGTTCTTGCCGGCCGAGCACTAGTGATGGCTCGGCCGCTCAAGATGTCTATCTTTCGGCACAGACGACCTTACGGCTGCACTCTTTCCGCAGAGATGAACCACCCGTTACGACTATCGATTGCCTCGACACACGATCTAGAGCAACTCACTCTTGATCTGTCACATTCAGGCTGGCTGCGACTTCGGCTGGCGGCGTCAGAAAAACCTCAGCATATTAGGAATATGCCTTCGGTCTTCTTCCTTGCCATCCTTGTCTCGCCGACGCCTGAATATGACATCTCAATCGTTCGGTGCTCTCGTCCGCCGGGCCGGTCACCCGCCGGCGGGGGATATGCTCTCGGGCGCCCTGATGTTAATCTAGCTGCACCCGAGGGAATTGCCGCACGTATAGCACTTGTAGCAGTTGCCATTGCGGACCGTGATGGATCCGCAGTAATCGCAGGGCGGGGCATCTTCCTGGAAATGCGTGAACTGCTGGTCGATGCGCCCGGCCCGCGCCAGGGTCGATGTTTTGCGGATGCGCGCGGCCCGTGCCAGGGGCGCGGCCTTGGCGGCCTCGCCGTTGCCGCCGGCATCGGGCGGGCTCAAAATATCGCCGACGGGCCTATGGACCTCCGTGTCGGAGGCCTCGCCGGCGCGGCTAGGGTCCGAGGTTCCGTCCTCCGTGACGCTCTCGGGTGCTGCAGACGATGGGTTCGCCCCGCCCGCGGCGGGTCGATGCGGCAGGTTGCTCTTGCGGTAGCCATCCAGGAACCGCAGGCCCAACCAGCGGAAAATGTAGTCCACGATGCTCTTGGCGAAGGGGATATCGCGGTTGGTCGTCATGCCGTTGGGCTCGAAGCGCTGGTGGCTGAACTTCTTCACCAGCGACTCCAGCGGCACGCCGTACTGCAGGCACAGGCTGATGGCCGTGGCGAAGGCATCCATCATGCCGCCGACCGTCGAGCCTTCTTTGGCCATCGTGATGAAGACCTCGCCGGGCGCGCCATCGTCGAACAGGCCCACGGTGATGTAGCCCTCGTGGCCGGCGATGTCGAATTTATGGGTGAGGGATTGCCGCGTATCGGGCAGGTGCCGGCGGTGCGGCCGGCGCATGGCCTCTTCCAGCAGCGCCTGGGCCTGGGCGGTGGCAGGCTCCTGCTGCGCCGCGGAGGACTTGTCGTCCTTCTTCGTACTGACGGGCTGGGAGCGCTTCGAGCCATCGCGGTAGATGGCGATGGCCTTGAGGCCCAGCTTCCAGCCCTGCACGTACACATCGCGGATATCGGCGGCGGTGGACTCCTTGGGCATGTTCACGGTCTTGGAGATCGCCCCGGAGATGAACGGCTGCACGGCCGCCATCATGCGCACGTGGCCCATGTAGTTGATGCTGCGCTGCCCGGCGGCCGGTTTAAAGGCGCAGTCGAACACCGGCAGGTGCTCCTCGCGCAGCAGCGGCGCGCCTTCGATCATGTCGTGCGCCTCGACGTAGGCCAGGACGTTCTTGATGGCCGCCTCGTCGTACCCGAGCTGCCGCAGCGCCTGGGCCACGGTGCGGTTGACGATCTTGAACATGCCGCCGCCGGCCAGCAGCTTGTACTTCACCAGGGCGATATCCGGCTCGATGCCCGTCGTGTCGCAGTCCATCATGAAGCCGATGGTGCCCGTGGGGGCCAGCACGCTGACCTGGGCGTTGCGGTAGCCCAATTGGCTGCCGGCGGCAAGGGCCTCTTCCCACGCCTGGCGGGCCGCGGCCAGCATGGCCGGCGGGCAGGCGGCATCGATGTGCTCGACCGCCTCGCGGTGCATGTCCATGACGTGCAGCATCGAGTCGCGGTTGGCGGTGCAGCCGTCAAAGGGCGACAGCCGGCTGGCCAGCTCGGCGCTGGTGGCGTAGGCGGCGCCGGTCAGGATGGCCGTGATGGCCGCCGCCAGGGCGCGGCCGGCGTTGCTGTCGTAGGGCAGGCCCAGGCTCATGAGCAGCGAGCCCAGGTTGGCGTAGCCCAGCCCCAGCGGCCGGTACGTGTGGCTGTTGCGGCAGATGGGCTCGGTGGGGTAGCTGGCGTGATCGACCAGCGTTTCCTGGGCGATAATAAACAGCCGCACGGCGTGGCGGAAGGCCGCGACGTTGAAGCCGCCATCGGCCTGGCGGAACTTCATCAGGTTCAGGCTGGCCAGGTTGCAGGCCGAATCATCCAGGAACATGTACTCGCTGCACGGGTTGGAGGCGTTGATGGTGCCGGCGGCGGGGCAGGTGTGCCAGCGGTTGATCGTGCTGTGGTACTGCACCCCGGGGTCGCCGCAGATCCGCGTGCCTTCGGCGATCAGGTCCAGCAGCTCCTTGGCGCGGTACTGCGTGGAGGGCTTGCCGGTGGTGATCTCGCGCGTCTGCCAGAGCTGGTCCGCCTGGGCGGCCTGCATGAATTCGTCGGTCACGCGGATGGAGAGATTGGCGTTCTGGAACAGGATGCTGGCGTAGGCCTCGCCGTTGTAGTTGCCGTCGTAGCCCTGCTCGATGAGCGCCCAGGCCTTCTTCTCCTCGCGGCTCTTGGCCTCGATGAATTCCTTGATATCCGGGTGGTCGCAGCGCAGCGACTGCATCTTGGCGGCGCGGCGGGTCTTGCCGCCGCTCTTGACCACGGCGGCCACCTGGTCGTACACGCGCATGAAGCTCAAGGGTCCCGAGGGCGTGCCGCCGCCGGCGAGCTTCTCGCGGCTGGAGCGCAGCGTGGAAAGATCCGTGCCCGTGCCGCTGCCGAACTTGAAGAGCATGGCCTCGGCCTTGGCCAGGTCCATGATGCTCTCCATGTCGTCGCGAACGCTCTGGATGAAGCAGGCCGAGGCCTGCGGGTACTCGTAGCCCTTCTGCGTGCGGGCCGCGGCGTTGGCGGCTTTATCCCAGTGGAAGCTGCCCGGCGAGCCCTCCACGCCATGCGCCTGGAAGAGCCCCACGTTGAACCACGCCGGCGAATTGAACGAGCCGTACTGGTTGACGCACAGCCAGGTCAGCTCGTCGTAGAACACCTGGGCATCGGCCGGCGAGGCCAAGACGCCGTCGGCGGCGACCCAGTCGGCGATGGTGCGGGTGACGCGGTCGATGAGCTGGCGGACGCTGCTTTCGCGCTCGCTGCCGCCCTGGGCGCCGTAGAAATACTTGCTCACCACCACGTTGGTGGCCAACTGGCTCCAGGCGGCCGGCACTTCGGCATCATCCTGGCGGAAGATGATGCGGCCGTCGCTATCCTTGATGGCCGCCGAGCGCTTCTCCCATTCGATCTGGTCAAACGGGTGAACGCCGGCGGTGGAAAAGAGGCGTTCGACCTTCAGCCCGCCGGTGGCCTTTCGATCGGAACCCACGGACTTTGCCCCGGATCCATCTATGTGCTCTGAGGCTTTCGCCTTCATTGCTTCACTCCAAAACCGGCCTGGCGGCCGGCATGCGTGCCTGAAGGGCTCAAACAGCGACAAGGGCCTGCAAAAGAAAGACTTGCATCGAAAAACTCATACCCCAAGAATCGGGGCGACCGATGTGAGTCTCATCTGCTCCCGCGCCCGCCATCTGGCCCGATGGTGCGGAAAGGTACCCTACATGTAGTGGGTGGTCAAGCTGCATTACCTGAAATATTGTGTATGCGCACAAGTTGAACCCATTTCCGGTCTTAGCGATATCGATTTTTATGAATCAACAGCATTCAATACCTTACCGCATCCTAACAGATAATCGATTTCTTTGTCAATTCTTAATTTTGCCTTTGCGCAGAGCCTGGTTCTGCCTTTTGGCAGGGCACCAACCACTACCTATAGCGATTATAGGCGTCCTATGCACGACAGGTCGTGGTGGAGGGGCGAAAAAGGCCGCTTTTTTGGCAAGCCGTGCCCGCAGGGGCGAGGAGGTGCTTTGGCGCGGCCCGGCGGGCGGGTCAAACGTGGCGGAAAAGAGTCAAAAAACAATCGGTGACGCCTTGAAGTCAGGGATTTCCCGATCCGAGGTCCTGTCCAAGAGCAGAAAGTAGAGAGGAGAAAGGAGACCGCAGGAGGCGGTGCCGATTTTCTAACAGAAATTTCGATGGGATTCCCGCCGTTTATCAACTTTCTACTTTCTATTCTCTCCTGCTCTGGCCCCGGCCCCGGCCCCGCCCGGGCCAATCGTCCCCAAATCCGAGACCAGGATCGGCTCATCGGTGTGGAAGGGTTCGGCGTAGCGGACGCCCGCGCGGCTGCCAAAATACGCGCACGTTTGCATCACCATGTCGGGCAGCTCGCCGGGGTGCGGGCGGTGGGCGTAGAACTGGCTCTGGTAGGCGTCGATGGCCTTGCGCTTGGCCTGGGCGTGCGCGGAGATATCGACCAGGAACGTCGGCACGATCGCCAGCCGCAGATGCGTGCAGTAGAAATGCACGATCCGCTCCACGCGGTGGGGCTCGCCGGGGATGTCGCTGTGCGTGAGCTGGGCGTCGAAGCGGCTCTTGGTGGCCAGAACGTGCAGCGCCAGGTGGTCGGGATGGGCATCCAGGGCATACGGAATGAACAGAATCCGCGGCCGGTGGCGGCGGATGGCGGCGGCCAGGAGCTTGCGGTTTTCGATCGTCTCCTCCAGCCAGCGGTTGGGCAGGCCGAGGTTTTCTCGCTGGGGCGAGCCCAGGGCCAGGTTGGCCCCGGCCGTCTCGGCAGCGCGCGTGGCTTCATCGCCGTAGGGGGTGGGCTCGCCGCTGGTCACATCGACCAGCGCCACGCCAACGCCCTGGGCGATCAGCCTGGCAATCGTGCCGCCCATGCCCAGTTCCGCATCATCGGGATGCGGGGAGAAAATCATCACTTCCGCCATGAGGCCGCCTCCGAAAAAAAACTTTCCGTGCTCGCCGTTTGGCCCTGGGGCCGGGCAGTGCCGTCATTTGGCCGCGTTTGCGGCGGTTTTCCCTACGTTTTTGGGAGCCGCCGAACGTCGGCCTTGGCCATAAGTGCCCCGGCAACTTCCGAAAAATCCGCGAAACGTTTGGTTCCGACAACTGTCTAATGGTATCAAAGAGGTTCAAAACGGGCGAGGAGGGATCGCCCTTTTCCAGGAGGCTGTGTGGCACAGGCTTTCCAGCCTGTGCACGTGGCAGCAGACATCCTAAGGAAGCCTTGTGGCACAGGCTTTCCAGCCTGTGGATGTAGCAGCAGACATCCTAAAGAAGCCTTCTTGCGGATACGGTAACGACATGAGCAACCTGCAATGGCGAATGCGGACACAGGCTGGAAAGCCTGTGCCACGGCAGACGGTCCTGACAACATGCCACCTGCTGTTGCTGTGCCTGTGCGGCTGCGCAGCCGCCAAGGCGGTCCCTGCTGCGCCCGCCGCCGCACCGGTGGCACCGGTGGCGGCGACCACGCCCCAAGAGGCCGAGCTGAACACGCTTTCGGAGATGCTCAGCGCGGCCGACAGCCCCCCGAAGACGCGCTACCAGGCGGCCCGGCTGCTTCTGGGCAAGTCGCAGCCGCGGGCCGGGCAGATCCTGCTGGAGGTGCTCTCGGACCGTTTCCGCCGGCCGGCCGGCATGGCCGTGGCGCAGGCGGTTTCGGAAAGCGGACCCTGCCGCGATGAATTCGTGGCCCCGCTGTACGCCATGCTGGCCGACTCTGATGCGGCCATCCGCCAGGCGGCGGCCGCGGCGCTCAGCCAGTCGCGCGATGGCAACGTGCGCAAGAAACTCTGCCAGATGGCGGCGGACCCGGGCGCCGCCATGGGCCCGCGCCTGGCCGCCATCGCCGCCCTGGGGCGGATGCTGGACAACGCCTGCATCGACACCCTCATCAACCTGCTTTCCGACCCCAGCGCGGAGATTCGCTCGGCCTCTGCCGACGCCTTAGCGCGGCTCACCGGCATTCGCACCTTTGCCGCCGATGTCGCCAGTTGGCGGGCCTGGTGGACTGCTAACCAGGACAAGCCGCACGATCAGTGGCTGACGGACCTGGCCCAGGGTTTGGCGCGACAGAACGCCCAGCTCCAGGTGGAGCTGTCGGCCCTGCGCGTGCGGCTGGCCGAGGCCATGCGCACCTGCTACGACTCGACGCCCGCGCCCAAGCACGGCGAGCTGGTGCTGGCCATGCTGGCCGACCCGTTGAGCGAGGTGCGGCTCTTAGGGCTGGAGCTGGCGACGCGCCAGCAGGCGGCCCGCGAGCCCCTGGCGCCCGGGGCGGCCGAGGCGGTCCGCACGCTGGTGGATGATCCCGAGCCTTCGGTGCGGGCCTCGGCGGCCATGCTGATGGCCGCCTTGCAACTCACCAGCGCCGACGCGGTGCTGCTGGCACGGCTGAAGGTCGAGCCGGCGGCCGAAGTGCGGATCGCCTTGATCAAGTCGCTGGCGGCCATGCGCGTGGCCGAGGCGTATGATCCGATCCTGGCCGAGCTGGCCGGCCCGGGCGACAGCCAGGCCGCCGCCGCGGCCGCCGCCATCGGCAGGCTGAAGGAGTCGGGCGCGCTGAGCGACAGCCAGGTGGACAAGGCCGGCGCCGCCATCAGCCGGCGGTACCGGGCCGCGCAGGATTCCGAATCTCTGCGCACGGCCCTGCTGGCCGTCATGCGCGTGCTGGGCCGCGGCGATTTCGCCCCGGTCATCCGCTCGGCCCTCTCCGACAAGGCGGCGGCGGTGCGGCTGGAGGCCCTGCGGGCCTTGCCGGTGATCCGCGCGGCCACGGCCGAGGAGATCGCCCCCTTAAGGCAGGATGGCGACCGCGGCGTCCGCCAGGCGGCCATCGAGACCCTGGCGGTGATTGGTGATGCCAAGAGCATTCCCGCCGTGCTGGAGCGGACCACGGCGGCCGAAACCGACCCGGCGTTGCGCACCAAGGCCTGGGAGACCGTGGTGGCCCTGCTGGAGAAGGCCGACACGGCCAGCGTGGCTTCCGTGGCCAAGCTGCTGGCCGACCGGCCCGAGGCCCGCGAGTACCGCATTCGCGTGCTGACGCTGCTGGCCGAGCGCTATAAGAACGATGAAAGTTCCCGCACCGCCACGCAGGCCGAGCTCGGGGAGCTGCTGCTGGCCGCCGATCAGCCCGCCCGGGCCGCCGAGGTGCTCTGTGCCGCCCGTGCGGCCGCCCCGGAAGGCCGCAAGGACCGGCTGTGGCTGGTGTGGGTGGAGGCCCAACTGCGGGCCGACGACCCCAACGCCCTGGAGCACATCAGCCAGCAGACCGATGGCGACTTGTTCGCCGCGGCCGTGGAACGGCTCTGCCAGCGGCTGGAAGTGCTGCGGGCCGCCGAGCGCTACCAGGCGGCCATCGCGCTGGCCGACCAGGCCTTGGCCAAGCTGGGCGAGCGGCTGTCATCCACCGCGCAGCAGGGCATCACCGCCTGGCGCACCGACTGCGACCGCCGCGGCCGCGAGGCCGACGCCACCCGCGTGGCCGGGCTCTTAAAAGCGCTCAACAGCGCCGATGCCGCCGCCGCCGAGCAGGCCCGGCGCGAGCTGGTGGCCATGGGCAAGCGCGCGGCGCTGCCCATGGTGGAGCAGTTCCGCACCTCCATCAGCGATGATGCCGCCCGCGGGGCCATGGAAAAGACCGTGCCGGCGCTCTTGTCCACGATCGACGGCCGCTTCAGCGGCTACGACCCCGCCGCCCCGCTGGATGAGCGGACGCGGGTCGTCGAGGCCTGGCTGCAGAAGGCACAGCCGTAAGAAGCAAATTCCAAATCCCGGCCCCGGGACCTCGTAAATGTGGCACAGCCGGAATTTGCAATTTGGTGCCTATTTGGAATTTGGGATTTGGAATTTCGCGTGCAGCCGGCGCTGGCAAGGGGAGGAGCCTCCGGGACGCGTGGTTGCACAAAAACGCAACCACGGCACCCAGGCTATTCCACCACGTTCGGGACATGCTCCTTGATGGCCGCCCAAAGGACGAGAATGTCCTTTATGGCGTTCGGGACCCCGATTTTTCGCCCGTCGTTCATGTGCAGGAAGATCGCGGGGGCCGCTCCCCAGGCCACCACAAATTCCGCTTTCTCCACCTCGTCCCACCGGTAGGCCGTGGTATCCACGCGAATGCCGTCATCGCTCATTCCCACGGAGAACCGCTCGTCCCGGTACAAACGCCATAGGCTGTAAGCCAGCCATGGCACCGACACCCCCGCCATGACCGGGCCCCAGCTTCTCAACCGCCTCGCTATATCCTCACTGGCCGACCTGGCGATGATGAGCAGGTACAGACACAGGGCCACCGGCACTGCGGCGGCTACCACCTGCAGGATCCGCGAGGCCATGTGTCGAGTGCCCAGCCCCCGAGTCCACGTTTCCCGGTAGTCCCAATCGGCCGCGGTTGATACCTCGCGATCGGACATGCTGTTCTCCTTTCAATCCGGAGGTCTCCAGATGACTCTGGAGGGCCCTCGGATACCCCGGTCTACCGGCGTCGGGTGCCGTGGCTGCGCCGTTGCAGCCACGCGTAAGTGAAGGACCCCTTCCGAGATGTGTGGTTGCACAAGAACGCAACCACGGCACCCAGGCTCACCAAACCCAACGCCCTTACGGCGCTCCCATCACGTGCAGCGTGCTCTGGACGTTGATATCCGCTTCGAGCTGGCTGGCGCCGCCGTTGCTGGCCGGCGGCAGATTCGGCCGCGGCGCCGCGCCGGCCTGCGCCTGGGCGGGCGGGGCGGGGAATTGGCCGGCGGGGGCGGTCGGACCCTGCGGCAGAGGCGTCAGCCCGGTCGCGGGGTGCATCATCTGCTGGCGGATGTCCGCCAGGCGGCTGTCAAAATTGGCCGTGGAAATCGTGCCGTTCTGGATGCCCTGGGTGATGGTCTTGTAGGTCTGCACGTTGGTCTCGGCCATGGCCTTGAGCGGTTTGACCCTCGGCCCGTTGGGGTCCAGCGTCTGCACCGCCGCCGGCTCCTCCAGCAGCGGGATGTGCATCTGCCATTTGCCGCTGGTCAGGATGAAGGTGACCGGCTTTTCGGGGGCAAGCGATTCGGCCGCACGCACCTCGACCGTATCGCGGGGGGCGGCGGAGAACACCATCCGCTCCACGGACATCGCCGGGAACAGGGGAAACAGCGGTGAAACCATGGCCACCTGGGACCTTAAGTTGAACACGTAATTCTCGCCGAAGCGCGAGGTGATGAGCTTCTCCAGCTCCGCGCGGGCGGCGGGGGTCGCATCGACGATGTCCAGGATGGGCTTGACGACCTTGACCTCCTCGGGCGTGAGGTACGTCAGCACCTTGTCCGACTGGCCGGCCATCATGGCCGCATCGAGTTCCGTGATGATGGCCTTCACCTTGGCCACGTTATCGCCGCCGGCGGCGGGAGCCGAGGCGGCTGCCGCCACGGTGAAGCGGGGCAGCGGCGTATACGGCAGGCCGGCGCCGGTGAGGATGGATTTGCCCGCGGGGGCATCCGGCAGCGGCAGGGGGCCATCCACGGTCTTGCTGTAGCGGGTTTGGCGAGGGGTGGGCTGGGGCTTGTCGCAGCCGACGGCGCAGGCCGCCACGATCATCGCGAGAATTGCAGCGTGCTTCATTGGGGCTCTCCTGGCAGGGTCCATACCTGAGTATAGCCGGCATGCGAAAATCACGCCATGATCTTTGCGGGACAAAAAGACGGACAGCGCGGAGGCGGATTTCATACGAGGTGGCATGCCCTCACGCCGCGGGCCGCCGAGGGCGGACCGGGCGGGTGGGCATGGCTTTCGCGCCGCAACATCCCCTCGCCTTCACATGCCCACCCGCCTGCCGCCGCTACCGCGTCGGCAGATGGGAGGGCATGCCACCGCCTCACCGGGCCGGCGGGCGGTCCGTGCCATCGCGGTGGCTGTAGATCAGCAGCAGGTGATCGCGGAACCAGAAATCGCCCAGTTCCAGCCGGCAACTGGCGAAGGAACGAAGGAAGGGGATGTTCTCGGAGAACGCCTGCCGCACGTCCTGGCGGGTCATTCCGGCACTGCAGTCGAAACTGTACAGGCCGGGCGTGGCCGCCGGCTGGATGCGCGTGATGGAATAGGCCTGCGGCTTGTCGAAGATGGGCGAGTTGCGTTCGAGCTGGAAAAGCCCGCGGTGCACTTGGGCGATCGTCGCTTTATGCCGCGCCAGGAGGTCCAGCGTGAGCTGGAGTTCAGCCCGCGTCTCCGTGGGAAAGCCGAACATGATGAAAACGTGGTTTTTCAGGCCGGCGGCGTGGGCATCGAGGAGCACCTGCTCGATCTGGGGCACCGTGGTGCCTTTGTCCATCAGGTCGAGCACGCGCTGGCAGCCGCTTTCGACGCCCCAGAGAATGAAGCGGCAGCCGGATTGATGGATCTTGCTTAAGAGCGGCCGGTCGAACTGCTTGACCGGCTTGGCCATGGCGTAATAGTGGAGCTTGAGGCCCGAGGCCGTGATGGCCTCGGCCAGCTCGGCGAAGTGGGCCGGCGAGATCATCTCGTCGATGAGCGCGAAGTGATGGATGCCGCGGGCCACATGGCCGGCGAGTTCCTCGAGGATGCGGCCGATGGATCGCCGGCGGTACGTCTGGCCGGCGGATTTGTAATGCGCGCAGAACGCGCAGCGCCGCCAGTAGCAGCCGCGCGAGGTCATCACGGGCAGCACCGGCCGGGGGCTGTAGTAGGCGTTCAGGTCCAGGTCGGAGTAATCGGGCTGGCCCAGGCGGTCTAAGTCCTCTTCCAGGGCCGGCGGCGTGGAGTGGACCTTGCCCTCTCGCCAGCAGATCATGCCCGGCACCTGCTCGGGCCCCAGCCGGCTGGAGAGAAACGCCGCCAGGGAGTTTTCGCCCTCGCCGGCGAGGATGTAATCGAAAAGCCCCGCGTGTGCGGCCAGGAACTCCTCGCCGCCGCTGTTGAAGAACGTGCCGCCGGCAAGGATGGGCGTGCGACTGCGTTTTTTCAGTTCCTGGGCAAGGCAGCGGGCCATCGAGAGCTGCTGCGTGTAGCAGATGGAAAGCCCGATCATCGCCGGCTGTTCGCGCAGGATGAGTTCGGCGAAATGGCCCACTTGGGCGGGCATGGGCGTAGCGCCCCGGAAGGCCTTGTCGAGCGGCTCGGGGTTGGCCAGCCGCGCGTGAAATTCCTGGCCCCAGATGCTGGAGTAGAGCAGGCAGCGGTCGGGCCGGCCGTAGAACTCCTGGTCATTCTGGCCGCTGAAGGTCTGGGCCGCCCGCGCCAGCAGGGTCTGGGCCATGAGCCGCTCGGAGAGGCGCGCTCCCGGCGGGCAAAGCTGCTGATCCAGGTGGGCCAGGAGCTGCTGATGGGCCAGGAGATTCAGGTCCAGCACCTTGACCAACCACTCGGGCACGCTGCGCTGGACAAATCCCTTGAGGAAACACACGCCCGCCGGCGGCGAGGTGGCGGTTGAGTACGGCGGGTACGCCAGGACCAACTTCTTCTTGCTGGGCTGCATGCGCTCAAGCTCCAGCGAGAGATTTTAACCATTTGGCCGGCTGGGGAATCCACGGAAAAAGGGCCATCATTCAATAGCCCAGAAGCGGTCAAAATACCAAGACACCCGGCCCGGCCAGGGCATCGGCGAGTTCATCGGTGGCAAGACCATCAGGCCGGCCGGCATCCGGCAACGGGGCAGCCTGGCCGGCTAAGACCGCCGGCGGTCGCGGCTCGGCGATTTGGGCCTGCTCCCGATCAGCCGGTGCGGCGAGCTTGCCTTTCAACGGGGATATCACCGAAGCGGCCAAGCCAAGGTAATGCCGGATATTGGCATTGCCGAGAGGAGTTAGCCAATCCGGACTGATGACATTGGGTGAAGCCGCCAGAATATCGATGGGCTTGGCGCCGGGTGCACCGGGTAGCGCGGCTGTCGCCACGGGCGGCGGGGCGGCCGTCGGGGCGCTCGGGGCAGTCAGTTGGCTTACGGAAGACCCCTGGACGAGGGGGTGGTAGCTTGTCTGCCAGATGAGAAAATCCTGGCCGTTGACCAGGCCATCGCCATTGGCATCGCCCATGGACCGCGTGGCCCCGCCGCTGGTGGGGTAGTGGGTTTGCCAGGTGAGGAAATCCTGGCCGTTGACCTGCCCATCGCCATTGAAATCGGCCGCCAGGCTGACCGTCAGCGTGTACGTGCCGGTGCTGCCGGCGGCGGCGCCGGCCCCGGTCAAGGGGTTGTAGTTGCGGGCGCCGGCGCCGGCGCCGTCGACGCCGATGTAGTACGTCTGCCCGCCGGTCAGGTTCTGGACGATCAGGCTGGAGGCCGAACTGGCGCTCAGGTTGTCGTTGTAGGCCAGCTCATGGCCGGTCGAGTCGAACAGCCGCAGGAACGTGTCAGCGCTATCGGTGCGCGAGGCATCGGCCCCGATGGAGTACGTGCTGTCCTGGGCGGGCGTGAAGGAATACAGGTCGACATCCGTTGGCCCGACCACCAGCGGGCCGTCCATGCCGATATCGCCCGGGATCGGCTGATTGAGGCCGATGGGCGTGGGCGTGCCGTTCTGAATGGAGTTGTTGTTCAGGGCGGTGGCGTCGGAGGATGGGCCCACCACGATGCGGAGCTGGTAGTTGCCCGTCTGGCCGCCCGAGCCTGAAGCGACGGCATACCAGTTGAAGCCCTGGTTGCCCTGGCCGGTGACCGAGACGTAATAGGTCTGGCCCGAGGTGACGGGGTAATCCAGTGCCGCCGTCGCGCCGGAGGTGTCGGCGATCTTGCTTACAGTGTTGGCGGTGGAGTCGTACTGCCACAGCGTGACCGCCGACATCATGGAGTGGTCCGGGCTGGTGGCGGCGATTTCCAGCAGGCCGCTCTGCGTGGGCGAATAGGAATAGAAATCCACATCCTTGTTGCCGCCGTTGGCAGAGTAGCTCAAGAGCGGCGTGCCAAAGTCCGAGCCGATGACGCCCGACAGCACGTTATTGGTGGCGTTGCCCTGGAAGGGCGTGGCGCTGAAGACGGTGCCGTTCTTGTCGCCGTTATCGAAGGACAGGTACAGGTCATAGCTGCCCGTTTGCCCGGTGGTGGAGTGGCGGCCGTAGGGGGTGGAGGGGTCAATTCCGAGAGTGCCCTGGGCGGTGACGGCGGTGCCGTAGGTCGTGACGGCGACGTAGTAAACTTGGCCTTCGGTCACGTTGACCTGGAGGAAACTATCCGTGTTGAACCGGCTCCTGTCGTCGTTGTAGCCCACCAGCGTGAGGTTCTGGTCGTACATCAGCACGAAGCTGTCGATGCCGGCAGTGCCGTACACATCCTGGGAGTGGATGTTCACCGTCAGAACGCCCGTATCCGGGGCGACCATCTTGAACATGTCCACATCCGTCGGGCCAATCTGGATGCGTGGCAGGCTGGGGTTCACCAGGTTGGGATCCGAGCCGATCGTGCCGGGGAAGTATTCGGCCGGCACGTTCAGGTCGGGGTCAAACGCATCGGCCTGGGTCATGTCCACCTGGACGGCGCCCTGGGCCACGCCGTTGGGGTCGGGGTTGGAAAGGCTGACGGTCGCCTGGTAATCGCCGGTCGAGCCGCCGGCGGCGATGTCGCTGCCGTTGACGATGTTGTACAGCGTGTTGGCCTGACTGGAGATGCCGAAATAGTACGTGCCGGCCGCCAGCGTCGAGGACGTTGTCAACGTGGGGTACGCGCTGGGGCTGCCGGTCTGCTCGGCCAGTTGCGTGCCGGTGCTGTCGAACAGGCGGACCACCGGGCTGAACGCCTGCCCGCCGGTCAGTGGTAAAAGCGCGATGGTGATCTGGCCGGGGGAGGAGAGGACCAGCTTGTACAGGTCCACATCGTTTGCGCCCACCTGCACCTGGCCATCCGTGCCGATGTTGCCCTGGGCCACATCCGGCGTGGTGGCGTTGAGGGCCGGCAGGCTGGTGCTCGAGGCGATGGTGTTGTTCGTATCCAGGTTTGCTCCGCCCGTCGTGGAGCTTTGCGTCACCAGGGCGCGGACCGCCTGCACGGCGCGGTAGATGTTCACGCGATCGTAGGTCAGGCCCGACTCGACCGAATCCTGGATCGGCCCGGTCTGAACCAATTGGCCCAAGGAGTTTGTGGCCACGGGGAATCGCTCGGTGTTGGGGTTGGGGGCATCGACGATGTGATCGGCGGAATTGCGGGCGATGGTCTGCACCTCGGTCGGTGTGAGATACCGGCCGCCGAAGGTGAAGGCGGCATCCTGCATCAACGCCACCATGCCCGTCACCAGCGGCGAGGCCTGGCTGGTGCCCATGATGGTGTTGTACAGGAGCCCGTTGGCGCCGTTCCACGTGCTGTAAATCTCGCTGCCAGGTGCGCACACCATGTTGGGCAGCGTGCTGCGCTGGCTGGCCGCCTGCAGGTTGTCGGCCTGCGGGCTGGTCTCCACGGAGACCCAGTTGCCCAACGGGTCGATGCCCTCCACCGGAAGCTGCCCGCCGGGATCGTTGTTCTGCCACACGTTGCCCACGGCCAGCGTGGACCAGATGGCCGGGCTGGATTCCCCCAGCGCCTGATAGCCGGTGTATCCGTTGCCGGCGGCCGAGACGACGGTGACCCCGGCGTTTTCCAGGCTTTGAATGACCGTGCTGTAGTCATCCGAGGCGGGCAGCGTGTTGTCGTTGACGTACGGGTCGCCCAGCGACATGTTGACGACGCGGATATTGTACTTGGCGTCGTTCTGCAGCACCCATTCCAGGCCCGTCAGCAGCGGGTCCCAACTGGGCTGCGTCTCGTTGCTGGCCGGCAGGACTCGCACATCGACGATCTTGGCTCCCGTGGCCACGCCGATGGCCGGGTTGCTGGAGGCAGCCGTGCCGGCCACATGGCTGCCGTGGCCGTCGGGGTCGAAGGAATCGGCGATATTCGTGTCGCCGGGATTGGTCGCCCACTGGTTGCCGTACTTGACGGCGTCGAACCACACCTCCACGTTCTTGACCAGGTCGGGGTGCTGGCCGTAGATGCCGGTGTCGAGAATAGCGACAGCGATGCCCTGACCGTTGATGGCGGAGTACGTGGGGTCAGCGCGCAGGGCCGTCAGGCCGGTCATGTCGAAGGCCGCGCTGAGCAGCGTGCGCAGCTCCAGGAACTCCATCGGGGCCCAATTCGCCCACCGCCATGCGCCGACGCTGCCCTCAAGACCTGGGGCGAGTGGCCGCGCGGGGGCCAAGAACTTGCCAATCGATGCCTCCACCTGGCCTGCCTTGCGCATGCCACGCCTCCTAATACAGAGAAATCATTTTACCACAGATTTATTAAGATGGCATAAATGCGGGGGTAACCGGGCGCACGCCAAACTTGCTGTCTTAGGTGGCATGCCCTCACAACAAAGGCCGCCTGGGCGGCCGAGGCGGGTGGGCATGTGTGGTGCGAGCGGGCCTTCGCAATGCACGTGAACGACCATGCCCACCCGTCCGGTGCTTTCGCCACGGACGTGAGGGCCTGCCACCTGGCCGGCGAATCTTGCGATGCACACCTTTGACACCTTGCCTGGCGGCCGCTAGATTGATGCGGCGGCTGACGGGTGGCAAACCAACGCCAGCCCGCCATTTCATCGGGCGTACTGACCAGACAGGAGACAGGCATGTCCGTGCTTCAGGGAATCGGCTGGGCCGTCATTTTCGCCATCGTCGGCGGGGTGGTCGGCATCGTGATGGTCCTGGTGGCCTCGTTCATTCTGCCGCACATTATTGACCGCCTGACGCCCAATCTGGATGAAGAGAAGGAGATCGCCCGCGGCAACACCGCCGTGGCCGAGTATTTCGGGCGGGTGGTGGCGGCCGGCGTCATCGGCGTCAGCATCGTGGTGGCCGCGGCCGTCGCCGCCGGCGTGATTGCCGCATTGCACGGCTAGCGCGGTTAGACCATGAACACCCGTACGATCATCCTGTCGCTGCTTGTCGCCTTGGCCTGCGCCTCGACCGCTTTGGCGCGAGGCGGGGGCGGCTGTTTCCTGGGGGATACGCCCATCCTGCTTGCCGACGGCCGGCAGGTGGCGATCCGCGATGTTCACATCGGCGATCAGCTTGCGGCCTTCACGAGCGATGGGCAAATCGTGCCGGCGGCCGTGCAGTGCGTGCTGGTGCGGCAGGTGGATGAGTACCTGGTGGTGGCCACGGGTGAGGCCACCCTGAACGTCACGCCGCAGCATCCGTTTTACGTGGGCAACGGCACGTTCAAGACGATCGAATCGCTGCAGGTGGGCGATTGCGTGTTTGGGTATGACGGCTCGGGATTGTCACCCCAGGCGATCACGAGCATCACCCGCATTTGCCGGCCGGCCACCGTCTATAACCTTCAGACGGATGAGCCGCACACCTTCTTCGCCGATGGCATCGCCGTGCACAACAAGGGCGGCGGCTGTTTCCTGGGCGACACGCCCATCCTGCGGGCCGATGGCGGCCAGATGGCCATCCGCGAGGTTCAGGTGGGCGATCGGCTGCTGGCGTTTACGGAGGCGGGGGAGATTGTTCCGGCGGCCGTGCAAAACATCCTGACGCGCCAGGTGGATGAATACCTGGTTGTGGTCACGGAGCAGACGGTCCTGAATGTCACGCCGCAGCATCCCTTTTACGTCGGCAACGGCACGTTTAAGGCGATCGAATCGCTGAAGGTCGGCGACTGCATCTATGCTTATGACGGCTCGGGGCTTCGCCCCCAGGCCATCACGCGCATCACTCGCATTCATAAGTCGGTGACCGTCTATAACCTTCAGACCGACCAGCCGCACACCTTCTTCGCCGAGGGCATCGCCGTCCACAACAAGGGCGGCGGCGGCGGTTTTGGCGGCGGGGGATTCGGCGGCGGGGGCGGGTTCCACAGCTACGGCGGCGGATCGTCCGGTTCCGAGGATTCGCCCATATTCTTCCTGATCCTCGTCGGGATCGTGGCTGTTTATCTGGGCTTCCGCTGGTTTGGCTCACGTTCAGGCGGCGACCAGGACGGCGATGATGAGAACCTGGATTATCTCTATTCGCCCGCCATGGTTTTGGCCAAGGCCGCCAAGACGCGCACGCTGGTGGAGTTCATCGCCAAGCAGGATACGGCATTCAGCATCGACGCGCTGACGCAGAAAACCACGGCCACGTTTCTGAAACTCCAGGAATGCTGGCAGGCGCGGCAATACGACCCCATGAAATCCCTGCTGATCGACGACCTCTACGTGGACCACTGCCGGCAGATCTCCAACATGATCCACCAGCACGAGATCAACGTCCTGGAGAACGTGGCGGTCGAGCGCGTGGATATCGTCAACGTGCGCTACACCAACGATCCCGGGCATCGCCAGTTTACCGCGTTGATCACCGCCCACGCGCGGGACTACTACGTCGATGATCGCACCCGGGAATTCATTCGCGGCGACCGCACCGCCCAGAAGTTCCAGGAATTCTGGACCTTCCAGTTCCACCAGGGCCAGTGGCTGCTGCTGGAGATTGAGCAGACGCGCGAAAGCGACGTTCTCAAGGAGGAGAACTTCTTCGAGTCCATGACCGACCATACCGTGGATCAGATCTACGGCGCGGCGGCGGGAACGGCCGGCCCGGCGGGGCCCTGGCTGGACTCGAGCATGGAGCTAAAGGCCACGAAGATCGATCGCCTGCTCAACTTCCTGGTGCAGACCGACAAACTCTGGGACCGCCAGGCGATGCTGGAGCGGGCGCGCTCAATTTTCATGTCCGTCTACCACGCCCGCGAATGCGGCGATGCGGCCGCCGTGAGCGATGAGGAGTTATTCCCCGAGGTGGCCGAAAGCCTGCGCCAGCAGATCCAGAGTCAGCGCGCGGGGGCAATGAGCTTCGAGTTCCGCAATTTGTGCATCCGCAAGGCGGAACTGGTGCTGGTGCGGAACTACAGCGACAACAGCAAGGATGAGTTCACGGTCCGCTTCAGCGCCCACGCGCAGCAGACCATCTCCAAGGCGGGCAGCGTTGTCATGCGGGATGAGGACGTTAAGCCCTTCGTCGAATACTGGTCGTTCGGCCGCCAGGAGAACCAGTGGAAGCTCAAGGAAGTGCTGCCGCCGGCTGAGGGCCAGCGGCAAATGGCCGCGGAGAATGTGGATGAGGGCAGCAACCGCGGCCAGATGCAGTGGTTCTACAAGCAGACACGCGCGGTCTAGTTAACGAACTGAGGAAAGAAACAGCCGGAAACAGGGAAGGACACGGTGCCGCATGGTTCCTGCCATCATCGTTCTGGGCGTCATCCTGGTCGTTGTGGCGATTCTCATCGGAATCTACAACGGTCTGGTGCGAAGGCGGATTGGCTGCCAGGAGGCCTGGAGCCAGATCAACGTGCAACTGAAGAGGCGGTACGACCTGATTCCCAATCTGGTGGAGACGGTCAAAGGCTACGCCGCCCACGAGAAGACCACGCTGGAGAATGTCATCGCCGCACGGAACACGGCCGTGGCGGCCAAGGGCGTGGCTCAGCAGGCCCAGGCGGAAAATGTGCTGACCGGCGCGCTAAGGCAGCTTTTCGCGGTGGCCGAGGCGTATCCCAACCTCAAGGCCAACGAGAACTTTGCCCAGTTGCAGGAGGAGCTGACCAGCACGGAGAACAAGATCTCCTTCGCCCGCCAGTACTACAACGACTCGGCGGCCATCTACAATGCCGCCCGGCAGACGTTTCCCAATGTGCTGGTGGCCAACATGTTCGGCTTCGAGAAGCAGGAGTATTTCGAGCTGACGGCGCCGGCGGAGGGCGAGGCCCCCAAGGTGAAGTTTTAGCAGCCGATGGCTTTCGAGACCTTCCAAACTCTGATTGCCCGGAACAAGCGCAACACCTGGTTGTTGATCGCGCTATTTGCGATGTTCTTCATCGGCCTGGGCCTGCTGATCGGCTACGTCTGGGTCGGCAATTGGACTTTCGCCATCGCGGTGGCCGCGGGGGCGGCGGTGCTGGCGTTCTTTCTCATGCTGGGCGGGTACTTCGGCGGCAGCTCGGTGCTGCTGAGCATGTCGCAGGCGCATGAGATCCAGAAAAGCGATGATCCGCAGTTGTTCAACGTGGTGGAGGAGCTCTCGATCGCCGCCGGCTCGCCGATGCCGCGGATCTACCTGATCGACGAGCCGGCCATGAACGCCTTCGCCACCGGCCGCAATCCGGCGCACGCATTCGTGGCCATTACGCGGGGACTGCGGCAGCGGCTGACGCGCGATGAGCTGCAGGGCGTCCTGGGGCACGAGCTGAGCCACATCCGCCACTACGATATCCTTTTCGCCACGCTCGTGGCGGTGATGGTCGGCACGCTGGTGATGCTGTGCGATGTATTCCTGCGCAGCATGTGGTGGGGGGCGGGCTCGCGCGGGCGCCGAAGCGACCGGGACCGCGGCGGCGGTGGCGGCGCGCGGCTGATTCTCCTGGTGCTGGCGCTGGTGCTGGCGATCCTGGCCCCGGTGCTGGCCAAGATCATTCAGATGGCCATTTCGCGGCAGCGGGAATATCTGGCCGACGCCGGCAGCGTGCAGTTGACGCGAAACCCGGAAGGCCTGGCCTCCGCGCTGGCGAAACTGGCCGGCGATGACGAGGTGCTCCAGGTGGCCAATCGGGCCACCGCGCCGCTGTACATTGTCCATCCTGTGCTCAAGGCGCAGGAAGATCAGGAAGGCACCGAGGGCAGCATCTTCGACACGCACCCGCCCATCCGCGATCGCATCAAGCGATTGATGGCGCTGCAACAGTAATTTTAAGACAGGCAAGGATTTACGCTTCAATCCCTTGCGGTTAAGCCCAAACTGCTGGCCGATTTCAGTTCAGGCTAAGCCTGAACTGATAAGCTGGGCAAGAGAGCGAGCTGCGGAGATTCCGCAGTCAAGGGGCAGCGGCCTGCTCGGCACTGGCCGATGGTGTCACTGCCACCGTGCCGACGGTGATCACATTGGTAAAGCCGTTTGGATCCAGCGTGTTGCGGAAGAAGACCAGGCGGTAGTCAACGCTTTGCGCGCTGTCAGGCAACATCAGGTCGTAGTGCCGCTGTTCGCCGGGGGCCAGAGGGGGCTGGGTATCGGTCCACAGCCAACCCGGCCGGCGGGGGCTCATCGCGGCCAGGAGCGGCAAGTCGTCTGCGCCGGCGGGGCCGGCATAGAGCCGAATGGCCCGGCGGGCCGTGCCGGTGGGGTAGTCGTGGCCGGCCAGATTGGTCAGCGTGAAGCGCACACACGTTGCGCCGGCGGAATCGGCGTGGGGCTGAATCTCCAGGGCAATTCCATCCGCTAAGAGCGCCGCATCGCGCCGCGCACGCCAGCGATGGTCGCGATGAGGTAGCTCGGCGGGTGATGTCGAAACCAGGGTCATGTGGCAATCGACGCACGTGCGCGTGTCACGGCTTCCATCCAGATCCACCTGGCCTGGTGGCCAGTCCGCCCGGTGCGGCTGGCGGCCGGCCAGCCATTGCCGCCATTGCCGATCGACTTCGCCGTGGCAGCGGGCGCACGATTCATCCGCCGCGGCCGCCGGGCCTGTGGCGGAGGGGCAGCCGGGTTTGGAGGCCGCAGGCCCGGACGATGTCGCCGGCGGCGAGGCGGCCGGATTCGTGGCGGCCCGCTCGAAAACGGCATGGCATTCGACGCAGCTCATGCCGCGCAGCTCGCCGAAACTCACCCACGCCACCTGGCGATCCTCCGCCCGGACGGTGCGCAACTGCAGGTGCGACAGGCTCTGCGCGTGGGCGGAGCCGTACCAGTCGGCGTAAATGGATGGGTAGCATGAGGCACAAGCACCGCTGTCGGCCATGGGGTGTTGCTTATAGCCGACATGGCAGGTCAAACACCGCTCCACCAGCGGCCGGCCGAATTCCAGGTAGCTCCCATCGGCAAAAAGCTCGCACAGCTCGGGCTTCAATGTAGCCCCAGGCGCAGCGGCGTCGTAGGCGTCCAGCCAGGCGAGCAGCGCCCGCTGGCGGTCATCCAACGGCTTGTCGCGCAGCGCCAGGTCGTTGGGCAGCGGGTGGATCTTGGAGAGTCCGGCGACGGCGGCCGCACGGACGCGCCAGTCGATGTCCGCGGCACGGCCCACCAGCGGCGCCAGCGTGGCGGCGCCCGGGCGGTCCGCCAGGATTTCGCACGCCGCAGCGCGCAGACGCCAATTCTCGTCGGCTAGCATCGCCCTCCCGGCCCGCCGGTTGTAGTCCCTCCTCAAAGCCAGCCTGACCCGGCAGCGCCGCCGACGGGGGTCGTTTCTCACATCCTGCCTCCACGATGGAGTTGGCTGCACTGGTGGGAGGCCAATCGCGATCCGTACCTGGCGGTCCTTCTCCAAAACCAGTTCGCGCAAAAATCGGATCAGAAGGTGCAGGAGGAATATCGCCGTCAGGCAGTCAACGCCCTGATTGGAGCTACGCAATCTCCACACGGGCAAACGCGCGCTGCCGCGGCCTTGGCGCTGGGGCGCCTTGGCGACCTCTCAGCGATTGAATCGGTGCGTGTTTTGGCGATGGGCGATCAGGCCGATGTGGTGCGGGCCTATGCGCGGGTGGGCCTGGGGCTGTTCGATACGGCCGAGAATCGGCAGCTCTTGGCCGGAGAGGCCGGCGGCCCTCTGGGCGAGGTGGACGCGCTGGCACTGGGGCTGACGCAGCATCCGGATGGCCTATCGATCGGAGCCGTACAGCGAACCCTGCAGAGTGGCGGCCCGGGTCCTGCCACTGCGGCCGCCTGGGCGTTGCGGCAGATGGCCGCCGCCGGCGGGCCCAATGGGCTCGGGCAGGCGCTCACCCAGGCCGCCAGCCCGTGGGTTGCCAGCGAGGCTATTCTCGGCCTGGCGGGCCACGAGGATGCCGTGGGACTGCTGGCCGATATCCTCCTGGCCGCGAACGGCGCCAAGGCGGTTCCCGCCTGGCGCGAGCTGAAGGCCCGCGATGACGAGTGGCTGCTTCTTCAGGCCGAAGTCAACCAGGCCAAGGCCAACTACGAACAGGCGTTGAAGGATGCCCAGCTAAAATGGCAGCAGCAATTGAACCAATATCACGAGAGTGTGCGCCAGTATCCGGAAGCTGTGCGTGAATGGAAGGCCCAATACGGCGATGCCTACAGCAAATGGTGCGAAAAGTACCACATCGCCAATAACCTGCAGCAGCAGACAAACCCTAACCCGCCACTACCCAAGCCAATCCCGGGCCCGAACGTCACGGTGAACAACATGCCGGCGACCGTGGCGATCCTTCTGGGGTCCGAGCGGATCTACATGTCCAGCCTTCGGGCCTCGGCGGCGATCGCTCTAGGGCAAACCGACACGCCGCAATCCCGCCAGGCGCTCCGCCAGGCCCTGGCCCTGCCGGATGATGATTACAGCGATTTGTACAAGGGCTTCGTCATCATCTCGCTGGGGCAACTGGGCGACACGGAGTCGATGAACGCACTGGCCAACGTGCTCAACGCGTACCAGGGCGCGCACGTGGTGGCCTCCAAGGAGGTACGAACCTCTCCGCTTCGCGGCTTCGCGGCGCTGGCGCTGGGCCTGTATGCACGGCCGATCCAGACGCCCCAAGGCTCGCAGGACCCGCCCAACTACCAGGAGGCCTGCAAACTGCTGGCGGCGCGGATGGCCGATATGCACGAGGAGCCGAAAGTGCGTGCGGCGGCGGCGATGGCCCTGGGGCTGACGGGGCGCACGGAGATGCTCCAGTTGCTCCAGCCGGCAAGCTTGAACGTGGCGACAAACAACGAAGTCATCGTCGGCTACACGCTGCTGGCGAGGGGCATGCTGGGCGATACCAATATTCTGCCGGCCGCCAAGGAGTTCCTGGCCGTGGCCCGGGACCGGGAGGATACGGCCGGCATTCTCGCCCGCCGGGCGGCCGGGCTGGGCGTGGGCGTCCTGGGAAAGACGGAGGGCATTCCCATCCTGGTCACTTCGTGGGACCTGAGCTATTACGTCAGCCGCGAGGTGGTGCTGGCGTTTTCGCTCTGCCGGGCCACCAGTGTCACCGAGCAACTGGTAAAGCTGCTGAAGGAATCGCCCAGCCCGCTGGGCCAGGCGTTCGCCGCACAATGCCTGGGCGAGCTGTACAGCGACAAGCGGCCATCACGGCTGGCGGCGCTGATCAACGGCAGCAACTACACGATTCGGAACAACAGCCTCGCGCCGTACCGCGCTATCGCCAATGAGTTCTTGTACCAGTACCTCCTGCCAATGTTCGGGAATCAATGGCAATGAACCCGCCGGCCCGATGGGCGATCGCCTTGACCACGCTGGCCTGCCTCGCCGCGGCCCAGGCGCCTGGCCGTGCACTCGGCGGGCAGGAAGCGGCGCCGACCCCGGCAGCGTCCCAGCCGAGCGGCCCCATCCCTGGAGCAATGTGTCGATCGTCTGACGCTGCTCCAGTACGTCCCGCCGCCCAAGACTGAGGAAGTGGCACGGGTGCTTGGGCAGGGCCTCGATGCACTGGCGGCCGTGCATCCAGATAGGAGCCCCCAGCCGACGGGCGCAGCGCCGGCTACGCGGCCGCACGGCAATGGCAGCGGGCGTGAAAACGAAGACGCCTGCCGAGTGGCTCTGGCGCGCGGACAGCTTTTTCAGGCGGCGGCAATCGCGCTGACCGGGTCGTCGGAAGTGCCCAAGGAGGCCTCACAATACTTGCATGAGTCGATTGTCGCCTTTCGCGCGTTGCGCGTGGAGTATCGAACGCAGCCGCTGGCGATGATGGGCTACGTTCTGGAGGCCCGGAGCCAGCGGCTTTTGGGCGAGCCGGCGGCCGCCCTGGCGGCGCTGGAGCCGGTGTTGAAGCTCCCCCCGACGGCCGCGGTGGGAATCGGCGACCTTCGCCGACTGGCCATGATGGAGAAACTGGAATCGCTCCTGGTGACCGATCCGGCGGCGGCAACCCGGGAAGCTCGACTGTGGCGTGCCTCGCCGGAGATAACGAACCAGCCCCATTGGGTCGGCGCGGTGGATTGGCTGGTGGCCCGCGCTGGCTTGGCCGAGATCCGTAAGCTCGACTTGCATGCGCCAGATGCGCGGCTGGACCAGGCCGCCCAAACGCTGCGGACGCCGGGCGTGATCAAGGCGGCGGCGGCCTTTGAACGCCTGGAGGCACTGAGCGACCTGGATGAACGCGCGGGCCAAACCGTCATGACCCGCCAGGAGCTGTTCGCGTATGCCCAGTTGCTGGCCCAGGTCGGTCGGATGAAAGCCTGCGCCGTTTACGACCGGGCCGCGGCGATGCCAGGGGATGCGCCGCCGGCGATGCTCGCCTTGCGCTGCGCCCAGTTGATCCTGAAGAACGGTCAGCCCCTCCGAGCGGCCGACCTGTGCGACCTGGTGCTTCACGCGGGTTCGGCGATGGCGGCCGAGCGGGCCGCGGCGATTCAGTTGCGAGTGGCGGCGCTCATGTCGGCGCTGCCGGCCGATGCGGCCAATGCCGAACCGGAGCTTCGCCGTCGGGTGATGGCGGCTTTGTCAGAGGCATTTCTGACTGACTTGCCCATCCCCGTGCGCCGCGATGCCCTGACGGCGTGGGTGCCGCTGGCCCGACAGGAGGCCTCGGAGGCGACAATTCTGACAGTTCTGACGGAGCAGCAGGCGCTGGTTGAAGGCAGTCCGACGCTGCTCTACTGGCGGGCCATGTGCCGTCCAAATCCTTCCACATCTCGCCCGGCGGCAACTCAACCCGGCACGCCCGCCGCCAACGAGGTGCTGGCAGACCTGGATGCGGCCCAAGGGGCGGGGCAAGACGATCCGGATTTGACTTGTCGGATCGTTCTGGCCAAGGCGCAATACCTGAGCGGGCCCGCCATGGGCGATCCCAAGGCGGCCCTGCTGCTTCTTCGCGATCAGCACCAATTGCTGGAGTCAAGCTCCGTCTGGGCCGCCCAGGCGGCGGATCTGCGGGCGCAGGCGTTGCTGGATCTGGGCTTGATCGACGAGGCTGCGGCGGAGTTATGTCCAGCCACGCCGGCCAGCGCCCCGGCCCAGCGCCCCGGCTCACCCCGGGTGCCGCTGCGCCTGGCCGAGGCGCTGGCGGATCGCTATGGACTGGCCGATGCCGCCGCCAGGCAGCGGATTCGCCAGCAGGCGCTCCAGCTTTGCTCGCTGGCGATGAGTCGCTCGCTGTCGCTGTCGCAGAACGATTCGGTGGCCATTTGGCGGGGCGTGGCCGCGGCGGAGATTCGTGTAGAAGCGCCGGGCGAGGCCATGCTTGTCACGGAGGCCTTGTTGAAGAATCCCGCCGGTCAGGCCGACAAGCCCAGGCTGGACCGACTCCTTGCTGAGGATCGAGGCGCTGCGC
Organism: Phycisphaerales bacterium; assembly: GCA_003171335.1. Taxonomy (GTDB): domain Bacteria; phylum Planctomycetota; class Phycisphaerae; order SM23-33; family FEN-1343; genus FEN-1343. The sequence continues at coordinate 18,336 of PMYD01000080.1, read as the reverse complement.
CAGGGCGGCCGGCTTGAGCAGGCCCTCAAGGCCGCCGACGATCTGGCCGCACAGTTTCCCCATTCGCCCGCTATCCAGGTGGCGCGGGGTCAGACCCTGCTGCTCCTGCCAGCCGGACAAGGCGGCCGAGAGCTTCCGCCAGGCCCGCCAACTCCTCAAGGCTGGCCAGGCCGACTGGTGTTCCGCCACGCTCCTGCTGGCCGAGGCGCTGAACCAGCAGAACCACCCCGCCGCCGCGGATGACATCCTGCGCGTGTCGGAGGCGCTATACCCGGAGTTCGGCAGCGCCGAACTGAAGGCGAAATTGATCCGTGCCCGAGAGGCGTACGCCAAGGCCGAGGCCGTTCACAACACCGGCGGCCGATAGGGAAAGGACTTCATCATGCGTCGGTACGCAAGAATCCTCCTGCTTGTCATGATCGGCACGCTGTTCGTGACCGCGGTGGTCCAGCCGGTGCTCGCGCAGATGCCGGATAGCGCGGCCGCCGCCCCCCAGAAGAAGGGCATCCTCGATTTCATCCGGGCCGGCGGCATCGTGGGCTACACGATCATCGCCTTGAGCGTGTTCAGCGCGGCCCTCGTGATCGACAGCTTCCGCTATCTCAAGCCGCAGCGGCTGATCCCGCCGTCGGTGGTGTGCAGTCTGGCGCTGCTGGCCATCTGGCGATTGCTGGCGCGCACCGGTCAAGATGGTCTGGCGGCCGGATGGCACGAAAAAACCGAGGCTCTTTTGCGGCCATTCCCTCTGGCTTCCGCCTGCCGCCTTCATCCTCGCACTCGCGCTGCCCTGGCCGCGGGCGCCCTGGGCGTACTGGCGGTAACGGTGGCGCTTCCTCTGGTTTCCATGGGCCTGCAAGCGGGCTCCTGGTCGGCAATCGGAGCAGCCTTCATCCAAATCCGTCCCCAGATTATCAAGACGGTCCTGCTGGCGGCGGCGGCCGGCGCTGTGGTCGCGCTTCTGGCGAGCGTGTTGCTCCGGTCCGGCCGGCCGGAGGGCCACGCGGGATGGGCCAGGCCCCTTGCGGTCCTGTCGCTAAACGCGGCGGTGCCCGCCACCTTGCTGGCGGTCGGGCTAAGCCGATTGGGCTGGCTCCTGCCGGCCAGTCTGGCCCGCACCGATATTCCGGCCCTGCTGGCCGGCTGGGTGGTGCGATTCGGGCCGGTGGGATTGCTGGCGCTGTTCATTCTTTCAGCCGGCGGCGCCGCCGAAGGGGAAAACGGCGAACTCCGTGCTCGTCCGTCCGGATGGAAGAAACTCTGGATGCCTGCCCTGGCGGCCGGCTGGCTTTGCGCACTGTGTGCGGCGGCAAACCTCGATCTGCCGCTTCACCTGGACAGCCGAGCCGATGCCACCGTGGCCAGCCGCGTGTACACGCTGGCGCATGAGTCGCTCAACTCGACCACCTGCGCGCTGGGAACGGCGATTGTCCTGTCCGTTCTTCCTGCGGCGATGATCCTGGGCTTGCTGCTGGGGCGATGCCTTGCGGGCAGCGCCGCTGGGAGCGCGCCAGGCGCTGCAGCGGCGCCCGAAATCCGCCGAGACTGAAACCCCGCCGCCGCGCCGCCCGCCGGCCGGGCCGAGATTACACCTCGTTTTTCTCGTAAGGTCTAAATTGGTAGCGGGCGCCGAAGGCGCACAGCTCGTCGAGGACTCCCAGGCCGATATCCAGCAGGGCCAGGTGGTTGTCGGGATAACCCTGCCAGCCCGCCGGAAACTCGATCACCAGCGGCAGCGCCCCGCACGTCTGGTACACCAGGTCCGACTGGTAAAAGGACCCGCTGCCGTCGAGGCTGCCGGCAGTGTAAGGCGTCTGCGGCAGGCCACCCTTGGTAAAACCATCGTGCAGGCAGCGCATGACGACCGCGCCGCCGATCACGTTGACTCGCTGCTTGTAGTTGGAGGGAATCGTCGCCGCCGGCCCGAACACCAGGGAGCCGGCGTTGGAATGCGAAAGAATCGCCACATCGGGCATCTCGCGCCGGCAGAAGCGCATCAGCGCCGCCGTTTCGCTCTGGCACTCGGGGCAGGGGAAGTCATAGACCAGGTTATAGCCGGCGTCGTTGTAGTAGGTTCCCAGCACCTTGACCTGGTCCAGCACCATCGGCCAGGTGGCCTTGCTCGGGGCCCAATCGGCGATTTTACCATCGGCCCACAGGCCCTGCGAGCGCATGAAGAAGTACTGGTCATTGCAGCCGATCCAGTGCCGCACGTCGGCGGCCCTTTCGCGCCCATCCACGTTGAGGATTGGGATGACCGCCCAGCGGAAGCGCCGCATGTTCTCGGCCATCTTCGGTTGCGCGCGGCCGACGAGGTCCTTGCCCGTGACGACGATGTTCAGGCAGTTGAGCGCGGCCACGGTGCCGTCGAATTCCGTGCCGTGCGCGGCCCCGATAAAGAGGATCGACTGCCGCTGGCGCCGGCCCTTGCCGTAGAAGGCCGATGGGATGCCGGTCGAGAGGGCCGAGCACAGGCTCTGCGAGGTCCGCCCCGGCAGGTTTTCGCGCGCGCCCCACCCGGCGGCGATGATCGGCCGGCCGCCGGCGGTCTTGCCGATTTCCTCGACGACCACCCCATCCAGCGATTCCAGGAAGTCGCGTATCTCCTGCGGCCGCGTCAGCCACCAATCCGGGGCGGCGGTGAGGTCGACGCCGGGCTGGGGCAGTTGGCCTGCCGGCTTACTGGTGTCTTTGGGATCCGCCATGTAACAGCCTCCAAAAAAACATTTAAATCGCGTGGCCATGAGGCTATTGCGCCGGCCGAGGGTCGTCAATGAGATTTGGTTGATATCGGTTTGGCACTTTGCGCAGGGGCGAAAGTTTCGCCCCTGAGACACCGCCGCCAGTTTCGTCTTGCCGCGGCGACTACAGGCCATAATCTATCAGGCAGGTCTGGTTCAGGCATTGCAATCTCATTTCGAAGGAGGTTGTCGTGGCGGCGAAACGTTACACGGCCAGTGTCGTCGGCGGGGGATGGGGCGGCGGGTTGTCCATGGCATCGCTGGCGGCGTCGGACCGATTCGAGCTGGTCGCCATCTGCGATCTGCGCGAAGAGACCTGCGCCCAGCGGAAGCAGGAATACCCGGGCATCCGCACCTTCACCTCGCACCAGGAGATGTTCAAGGCCTGCCCGACGGATGTGGTGTGCGTATCCACCTGGCCGCCTTCGCACAAGCCCATCGCGCTGGATGCGCTGAAGGGGCCGCTCAAGGGCATCCTGGTCGAAAAGCCGCTGGGCGACACCACGGCGGCGGGTCGCGAGATCGTTGCCGCGGTCAAGGCCAAGGGCATACCCATGGCCGTGCCGCACAGTCTGCTGGTGGTGGCGCACGGCAGGGAAATCCTCCAGCGCGTGCGCCGCGGCGAGATCGGCCAGTTGGCCCTCGTGGAGATCCAATGTGCCGGCTGGGACATCATCAACGCCGGCATCCACTGGCTGAACTACTTCGTGGCGCTGGCCGGCGGCGGCCCGATGGAATTCGTAATGGCCGCCGTCGACTGCAGCACGCGGACCTACCGCGACGGCATGCAGGTCGAGACCATGGCGGCCACGTACGCCCAGGCCGCCAACGGCATCCGCGTCATCATGCACACGGGCGATTACGTGAAGGTCTTCCGCAAGGACAAGGGCGCGCTCTTCCGCCTGGTGGGCACCGCCGGCGTGATCGAATTCTGGGGCTGGGAGAGCGCGTACAACATCGTCAACGCCGAGTTCCCCCAGGGCCGGCTGTTCCAGGTGGATCCCGGTTCGGTCAAGCCGCACCAGCTTCATCTGGAGGCCATGGCCGAGCAGATGGACCGCTGCAAGAACGATTACTGGGTCGCGGAAAGCTCGCTGATCGCCCTGGAGCTGTGCGAGGGCGCGTATATCTCCGGGATGAACCGCTGCCGGGTGGACCTGCCGCTGAGCGGCTTCACCGTTGGGGCGCCTTGGAATTGGAGCCCCGGCCAGCCCTATAGCGGCACCGGCGGCGGCCGCGATGGACGGAAACTTCCGCAAGAGGATGGAGCACATTAAATGTCCCCAATCAAATTCGGCATTGTCGGGGCGGGCTGGCGAACGGAGTTCTACCTGCGCCTCGCCCGCGCGTTGCCCGAGCGGTTCGAGGTGACCGGCGTGGTGGTCCGCAACGCCGCCAAGGCGCCGGCCTTCCAGGCCCGCTGGGACGTTAAGACGTTCGGCGCGCTGGATGAGCTGCTCAAGACATCATCGCCTGCGTTCGTCGTTGTCAGTGCCAAATGGACGGACAATCACGCGGTGGTGGCCGACCTGTGGCAGCGCCGCGTGCCGGCGCTGTGCGAGACGCCGCCGGCGCCCGATGTGGCGGGGTTGGTCCGCCTGCACGCGCTGATGGAGCAGGGGGCCAAGGTCCAGGTGGCCGAGCAGTACCACCTCCAGCCCGCTCACGCCGCGCGCCTGGCGCTGGTGCGGGCGGGGCTCTTGGGCACGGTGTCCCAGGCGCAGGTGTCGGTGGCCCACGGCTTCCACGGCATCAGCCTGATCCGCCGGTTTTTGAACGCGGGATTTGCGGCCCCGACGATCGAGGCGCGCCGGTTCATTTCGCCCCTCATTGCCGGGCCGGACCGGTCGGGCCCGCCGACAGCGCAGCGAATCGCGGATTCCGAGCAGGGGTTCCTCCGGCTCGATTTCGGGGACAAGCTCGGGATCTTCGACTTCACCGGCGATCAATACTTCAGTTGGATCCGCGGCCAGCGGCTCTTGGTCCGCGGCGAGCGCGGAGAAATCGTGAATCACCAGGTGACCTACCTGAAGGATTTCCGCACGCCCATCCGGCTGGACCTGGTGCGCCACGAGGCGGGGCCCGACGGCAACCTGGAGGGCAAGTATCTCAAGGGCATCCAGGCGGGCTCCGAATGGGTTTACACCAACCCGCTGGCGCCGGCGCCGCTGACCGATGATGAGATCGCCGTGGGCGCCTGCCTGCTTGGGATGGATGAGTACCTGCGAACTGGCAAGAGCTTCTACAGCTTGCCCGAGGCCTCACAGGATGCGTATCTGTCCCTGATGGGCGAACGCGCGATGGAGACCGGCCAGCCCGTAAAGGCCGAGCGAATGTGCTGGGCGCAGGCGTAGAGGCGACTGACCTGATGATGCAGCGTGCTGCCGAACCGCTTGCAGGAATGCCCGATTCCTTTGAGATTGCCGCGGCGAAGAAGGGAAGGCCATGCCTGAAGGATTGCCGCCTTGCGTGATGGTCGTCGTTCTGGCCACAGCGGCCATGAGCGGCTTCCTGTGCATGCTTTCGGCCGCCGCCGCCGCAGGGGCGGGCGAGGTGCTGTACAACGGCATTGTTCTGCCCGCGCTGTGGCCGCCGCGGGATATCCCGCTTTCCACCGAGCCGCCGCCGCTGCCGCCGTACCTGGTGAGCCCGCCGGCGGTGATTCCGATTGATGTGGGGCGACAGCTTTTCGTGGATGATTTTCTCATCGAGCAGACCACGCTGAAGCGCACCTGGCATCTGCCGGTTTACTACGACAAGAACCCCGTCATCACCTCGGGCATCCCCTTCAGCGATGGCGTCTGGTGGGACCCGAACGGCCAGAGCTTCAAGATGTGGTACGTGGGCCGGGCGGCCGCCGGGGATGTGAGCGGCACCTGCTACGCCACCTCCAAGGATGGTCTGACGTGGGACAAGCCCGCACTGGACCTCGTCAAGAATCGCCTCGGCGCGGGGACCAACGTCCTGCTGACCCAAAGCCGGGACTCGGGCCTGGTCTGGCTGGACCCCAACGCGACCGATCCATCGCAGCGGTTCAAGATGAGCCAATGCGACGTGAGCGGCCACAAGTGGTTCCTTCGCCTCTATGCTTCGCCCGATGGCATCCACTGGACGCAGTTTGGCCGTTCAGGTCAGCTCGGCGACCGGTCGACCTTTTTCTACAACCCGTTCCGCAAGGTGTGGGTGTTCAGCATCCGCGATCTGGGGCCTGCCAGCCAGGAGCTGCTGCGCTTCCGGCGGTACTCGGAGAACGCCGACTTCCTCGCCGCGGCGCAGTGGCCCGACACGGCGACTACCTGCGGAATCTGGCATCAGCGCGACCTGGAGCGCGCGCAAGCCGGGGGAAAGCCGCTTCAGTGGGATGATGTCCTCTCCATCGCCGAAGGCGCCGCCGGCCGCACGGAGTTGCCCGTGTGGGCGCACGCGGATAACCTCGACCCCCGCAGCGACGATGTGGGCGGCGAGTCGTTTCCGCAACTGTATAACCTCGACGCCACGCCGTACGAGAGCCTCATGCTGGGGCTCTTTTCAATCTGGCGCGGCGGCGAGAGCGTCAAAACGTTCTCGTGGCACAACGAGATCTTTGTCGGCTTCAGCCGGGATGGTTTCCACTGGCATCGTCCGGCCGAGGCCCGCCAGCCGTTCCTGCCGCGATCCAACGGCCGGCCGGAGCGGTGGAACTACACCAACGTCCAGTCCGCCGGCGGCGGCTGTCTGGTCATGGGCGACCGGCTGTACTTCTATTGCAGCGGGCGAAGCCCGGTCGGCAACGCCACCGGCGTGGCCTTCCTGCGGCGCGATGGATTTGCCTCCATGGATGGAGGCCGCGAAGGCGGCAGCCTGACCACGCGGCCCGTTCGCTTTGCGGGCTGCCGGCTCTTCGTGAATGTCGATGCCGCGAATGGCGAATTGGCGGCCGAGATTCTCGATGAGCAGGGCAACGTGATCGCCCCCTTCTCCCGCGCCAACTGCGCGCGGGCAGCCGGCGACTCGACGCTCCAGCCGGTGAATTGGAAAGGGGCGGCAGACCTGTCATCCTTGGCAGGGCGGATCGTGCGGTTCCGTTTCCACCTGAGACAGGGCAAGCTCTACGCCTTCTGGGTCAGCCCCGATGCTTCGGGGGCCTCGGGCGGCTATGTGGCGGCCGGCGGGCAGGGTCTTACAGGGCCAACCGATACTGTGGGCGAAGCAGCCTACCGAGACATCCAGCCGCCGCTGCCGCACAAGACCGCCCCGTTCCTGGCCAAGGGCTCGCCCAGGCAGGCACAGAAGGCCGGGACGACCGAGGTGAGCATCTCCGTGCGATCGGACGAGCCGGTCGTTTGCCGCTACGCTTTGAAGGCCGGTGTGCTGTTCGACAAGATGGACCACGCGTTCACGAACACCGGCGGGCTTCTCCACACGACGAAGGTGTCGGGCCTCAAGGATGGCGCTGCATGCACCCTGTACATCAAGGCGCGCGATGAGGCCGGCAATATCTGCGAGGATTACAGCATCTCGTTTGTGGTCGCCGATGCTCGCACGCAGCCTTTCACCGCCCGATACGAAGTTCAGGATGGGGCCCTCAAACCGCCGATGATGATCGCCACCGAGGGCGCCGGGCCATCGCTGCGAAAGCACGCTTGCTCGCCCGAAAAGGACAAAGGCTCCATCGGCTTTGGGTTCCGTGCGCCCAGCGCGGGGGACTACTACATCTGGGCGCTGGTGAAAGGCCCGACGGAATCGCAGGACTCCTTCTACGTGATGATCGACGGCCAGGGCAAGGATGTCTTCGACGCCATGGAGCCCGAAGAGGGCGACTACGACTCCGACCCGGCCAGGCAGAAAGAAAAGGACCTGGCGCGCTGCCAGAACTGGCGCTGGACGGTGGTGAACGGCCGGGACGGCCGCACGCCGCGGGCTATCGACCCGCGTGTCTTCCCGCTGGTGGCGGGCGAACATACTGTCACCTTTCAAGGGCGCGAGCCGGGCGCGATGCTGGCGCGGATTGCGATCACCAACGATCCACGCTTCAAACCTTGACGCATCGGCCTCAAAAACTCCGCCGGCCGCCGCATCAGTCGCGACGAACGGGCCAGGGCAGATCGGCCGGCTGCGGGGCAAATTCGCTCTTGAACTGGAACTGCTTCAGATTGGAGATGCCGTAGCTGTCGGGCAAGTTGAAGAGCTTTTCGAAATAGGGCAGGCCGCTTCCATCAGCGACGACATCGCGGATGAGGCGAGTCACATCTGCCATCGCCGCCGCGTGGCGCTGCAGAACGAAACTATCATAGGGGCTTTGCCCCGATGGCTCCAGGGCCTTGCAGGTCCGCGCGATCTGCCGGATGTGAGTGCCCGCGGCGGCCAGCGCATCCAGAGTTTCGCGGATACAACGTTCGAACTGCACCCGGCGGCCGGGCCGGCGTTCCAGCAGCGCCGCGCGATGATACCGGCTCCACGCTTTATCAAACGCGGCCAGGATCGCCATCGCCTCCTCCCATATCACCAGCGGCAGAGCCAGCGCGCGCTTGAGGCTGGCATCGCCGGTTCCGATGCGGCCGTAGCGGTCGCGCGCTGCGCGCAGGAGCGCGGACAGCCGCCTGCGCTCTGTCGGCGGCAGCACCGGCGCCGCCCGCCGCCAGAACCAATAGGGGTGCCGCTGGAAGATGTCGCCGCGGATGTGCAGGTTTCTGGCGCGCAGGAAATCTTCGATACGGGCGATCGTTCGCAGGTAGTCGGTCAGCGCGTTGTTGTTTTCGCCGGTCAGCGCAAAGGAGAAGGCGCGCCAGCGGTCTTCATCCATCGCGCGGCCGCCGCTCCAGGCCTGCTCGGCCGCCAGGGCGGTCAGCGCCCAGGCCGCCTCGGCGCTGGAGCCATTGTGCGATTCCCACTGCGTGCAGATAAAGCCCATCGCGCCGTGGCGCTTGCCGGCCCGCGCCAGGTACACCTGGTTTTCGACCGCGCGCTCGATGTGCCCGTAGTGATACATGTACGAGCTGTTGCAAGCCGCGACGACGAAGGGCCGGCGGGCCCGCGCCACCCGCCGGATCATCCGCGGATGGGTCTCCCACAGGTCGGTGGCGGGGTAGTCGTACGGTCCCCAGTACCACCAGTGGACCAGCACCGCATCGCGCGGGATGGCGCGCAGCGCCTTGGGCCAGTCATCCTGGAAGCCGACCTGGCGATACACGTTCTTGCCGATGACCATATCGTCCCAGAGCCAGACGGTCTTGCCCCGCCGGCGCAGATGTTCGATGATGCGGGTGGCAAATGCGGCGAAATACGCGGCCTTGCCGTGCGCCTGGATCGCGGCGGCGGCCCTGGGGTTAGCGCCCACGAAGAGCATCTCATCCAGGCCGGCATGGAAGTTGGGCGAGGGGAAGGCACGGGCCATGGCATCGATGTACTGCCGCACGAGCTTCCAAGCCCGCGCATCGGTCAAGACCGGGTACGAGCGGCTGGCCCCATCGCAAAAATCGCTGTGCCGCTCGAGGCGGAACCAGCCTTCCATGTGGCTCAAGACGTTCGTGCCCGGCACGATGTCGATCCCGCGCTGGGCGGCGTACTCGCTGATGGCATGGGCATCGGCCGGCGTCAGCCCGGCCGGGGGCGAGAGGTCCTCAATCCCCGGTGCGCGAAAATGATTCTCAAGGTAGAGCCACAGCGTGTTGAGCTTGAGTGCGGCCGCGCGATCGACAAAGGTCCGCAACTTCTCCAGCGGCGGGAAGTACCCCCGGGCCAGGTCGATCTGGGCGCCGCGCACCTTGAAAGCGGGATAGTCTCGAATGATTAATGGGGTCAGGCTCGCGCCGGCAGCGCGGGCCTCCAGGAGCTGGCAAAGCGTGAGCAGTCCGTGGCGAAGCCCGCCCTGGGCGGCTGCGCGAATGGCGATGGAGCCATCGGCGTTGAGCTGGAGGCGATAGGCGTCTTTGGAGATCGCCTCATCTTTCAGCCCTGCAAAATTCCCGGCGCGGCAGACCAGGTCGATGGTCGCTGCCCCCGCCGGCACGAGAATCACGCCCGCGCGCTTGAGCGAGCGGCGCAGCTTTTCCTGGAGCCAGGGGGGGATGTCGTGTCCGCGAAGGCAGCACCTGTGCGGCAGCCGCACGGTTCCCTCGCGCCGGCGGATCGACCGCGGATGGGGGAAGAGCAGGTCACACGCATTCATCGGCCGCTCCTGGCGGGTGATGCCCAAGATTACCTATCTTATGCATTTGCCCCATTCTGTCTCGCTCATGCCCGCTAAGTCACTGATTCACACGGCTTAAGTCAGTTTGATTCACCATAAGTGCCTGTAATTTAAGGAATAGTCACTGATTCACGGCTTGATTCACCTGTGAATCACCGTAAGTACTTGTAATTTAAGGAATAGTCATGATTCACATGATTCTGATTCAACTCAACTTGCCCATTTTCACACGCAATGTACCCCAGGCCATCCCTACTCTTGCTGATGTTTCTAGAAGCGGCTTTCGAAGCCACGGATGGAGAATTGTAAAAGCCCAATTGCCGGATAGAGAAAGTGTGAACCGTGCTTACCATATGGCTAAGCATTATATCCTATTTGCAGGTTTTGACAAGAGGGATTCTTGTTTTTTTTAAAAGGAAGATGGGAGCGACCGGGAAGGCAGGTCCACGAGATCTTCAGTCGCCGATGAAAGGTATCCGTCCGGCGGAGTACAGGGCGGGCCGGCAACGTGGGCGAATGAGAGTACCCTTGCAGAACACTTCACCAATCATGGCGCAGATTTCGGTGCCCAGTCAGCCGAAGAATATTCGCAGATGGCATCGGACTTCCTTCGGGATTCGCAGGCGCAGGGTTTACGAAGATTGCGTCAGATGGGACGATCCGTGTTTATGACCCGGCAACAAACACGTTCGGCTCCTACACGGCGGACGGTGCCACACGCACCTTCTTCAAGCTACGTCCAGCCGTCCCGGGCATCCCAGGCGGGCCCCAGTATCCCACGAACCTCGACTACTGGAATCACCAGGCAGGAGCAGCACCATGGACACCATGAGCAAAGAGCCGTTATGCCCAGTATGTGGTTACCTCCTGCACGCCCCGGCGTGGGTCGGGGACTTGCCATCGGATGATATCTGTCCGAGCTGCGGGATTCAGTTCGGATATGCTGACGCCGCCCCCGGAAGCCCGGCACGCCGTCAGGAGATTTACAGGGCTTGGCGAAGGAATTGGATCGAAGGCGGGACGAAGTGGCACTCGACGGCCCAAGACCCTCCCGCAGGCTGGGATCAGGTCAAGCAATTGCAGCGGATACAGGACCGGTCATGACTCCGCCGGCTTCCATCGTCCCGTCAATAGCTCGGTCAAGCGACGATACGGATGGCTGGCAATGCAGGTCAGCGCGTCCCCAAGGTAGGCGAAGGATTCCACATCATGGCGTTGGCAGGTCGCGATGATGCTGAAGAGGACCGCGGCGGTGCGCCCGCCGTTGTCGCTGCCGGCGAACAGCCAGTTCTTGCGGCCGATGGCGATGCGGCGCAGGGCGTTCTCGGCGGCGTTGTCAGGCGTGGTTACTCCCGGAGATAAAAACGCCGGTTCTGTTCGAAGATCGACAAGGCTTCCTCGTAGTCATCCGGCCTGCCGATGTCCAGCCACTGGCAGTCCGAGCGATAGCCGAGCACCGTCTTGCCGGCCTTCTTGAGATTGAGCATGAGGGTGGGGATGTCGAGGTACTGGCCGCGCGGGATGAACTCCATCGCCGATTTGTGAAAGGCGTTCACGCCCATGCTGACCAGGAACTCGAGCGTGGGCTTTTCCTTGTACTGGTCAAGCTGGCCGGCGGGGCCGAGTTCCAGAACGCCGAAGTCGATCTTGACGACCCGCGGAAACACGCCGATGGTCGCGGTGGCCTGGCTCTCCATGTGCCATCGCATCATGGCGCCGTAGTCGAGCGTCGTCAGCAGGTCGCCGTTCATCACCAGGAAATACTCGGTAATATCCTCGACCAGCGAGACCGACCCGGCCGTGCCCAGGGGCTTATCTTCCACGCAGTAGCTGATGTCCAGGCCCAGCTTGCGGCCATCGCCGAAGAAGGTCCGGATCAGGTCGGCCAGGTGATTCACTGAAATGGTGATCTTCCGAAAGCCGAAGAATTTGAGTTGCCGCAGGACCACCTCGAGGATCGGCATATCGTCGATCGGCATGAGCGGCTTGGGGAACACCGTGGTGTAAGGCCGCAGCCGCGTGCCTTTGCCGCCCGCCAGGATGACGACGCGAATGTCTTTCATGCAGGGACCTGCCGCGTGGGTTTCATACACCATAGCGGTTAGGGCGGTAGCGGTGAAGATTCTTCTTCACCCACTCAACCGTCTGGGCGATGCCCTCTTCAAGGGAGTACTTTGGCACCCATCCACACAGCTCGTGCGCCAGGCGATTGTCACTGACCAGGCGCATCACCTCGCTCTTGGGCGGCCGCACGCGCGAAGCATCCTCCTCGATGGGCATGTTCTCTTTGCCCAGCACCCGCAGGATCGTTCGGACCATCGTGCCGATGGTCTGGCCGCATCCGACGCCGAGGTTGACCGTCTTGCCGAGGGCCTTGTCGCACAGGCCCACGGTGATGAAGCCCTCCGCCGTATCTTTGACAAAGGTCATGTCGCGGATGGGGTCCATCGATCCCATCGTGATCTTGTCGGCGGTCAGGGCCTGGGTGATTGCCGTCGGCATGAAGGCCCGGGCCGACTGGCGGGGGCCAAAGGTGTTAAACGGCCGAACCGTCACCACGGGCAGCTCGAAGCTGTTGTAGTAGGATTCGGCCATCTTGTCAGCGCCGATCTTGCTGGCCGAGTAGGGCGATTGGCCCTGCAGCGGGTGCTTCTCGTCGATGGGGACATACAAGGCCGTGCCGTAGGCCTCGCTCGTGGAAGTGTGCACGACGCGGGGCGTGCGGACATCGCGGCAGGCCTGCAGCACGTTCAGCGTTCCCTGGACGTTCACGGCCACGTAATCGCTGGGGGCGACGTAACTGTACGGGATGCCGATCAGTGCGGCCAGGTGAAAGACACAGTCACATCCCTCCACGGCCTTGCGGACGAAGAAGGGGTCGCGGACATCCCCGCTGATCACCTCGATGCTCTTCTGGCTTTGGGCCGGCAGGTCGGCGAGCATGCCCCAGTCGTCGCGCCCATTGTAGCGGACGAACGCCCGCACGGCGGCCCCGCGGGCCAGCAGTGTCTCCACCAGGTGCGAGCCGATGAAGCCGCCCGCTCCGGTCACCAGGACTTTCTTGTTCTTGAGCATCCAGCTATTCTTTCGATCTGGCGATAAAAGCGGCATGGGCTTTCGCGGCCGCCTGCCAAATCACTTTGCCGCACGCATTCCATGAAAGCTCTGCCGCCCGTGCGAACGCCAGGGACCTCAATTCCTCTTTGCGCCGGCGGTCGCGCCAGAGCTTCAGGATTGCCGGTTTCATCGTCTCGGCGGAGTAGGGATCGAACAGTTCGGCCGCGTACGAGGCGACTTCCGGCATCGGCGGCACATTGGAGCACGCCAGCACGCCGCCGGATCCTAGTATTTCGACCACAACCAGGGAGCTGGTTTCGCAAAGGCTGGGAAAAAAATTGATGTCCGCGTGGTAGATCCATGCCGGGACGTCTTTTCGGTCCAGATAGCCGATGTACTTTACCTTGCTCTCAAGGCCCCACTGCTTGATGGCCGCAAGAATCTCGTCGAAATAGTGCTCTTCGGCCTTTGGGCCGGCGATGAGAAGGTCCGGCAGCGATGCTTCCTCGTTCAGAGCGTGGCGATAAGCCTCGATGAACTTCACGTGGTTCTTGTACGCGTAAATGGCTGATAGATACAGGAAGTACGGGGCCTTTTCGTAGGGATGAGGAGGCGGAGTAGCCGGATCGACTTTCACATCCCGGGGCACCCCGGTCAGCACCACGAACAGTTTTGACGACAGGTCCCCGGAATGGGGCTCGATCATGTTCTGGGCATGCCTGGAATGCAGCACGATCGCGTCGGCCTTCTTCATGCTGGCCACCAGCACGTGCCGCAGCACCGCGTAACGCCACCGGGTCCTCGAGGTCAGCGGGTAGGTGCGCAGCCGCTCCTGCGTAAAAGGCATCATGTTGTTGGCCGTGGTGACGACCCCGGACGACTTGCACATCTCCGCCGAGACGATTCCGCTCATCGAATAAAGAACATCCGCCTTCTGCGCCTTGGCCAGTTTGGGCAGAAGCACGTCATACCATTGCCTCTTGCCGAACCAGCGGCCTTTCGGGGGGGCCACGGAGACAATGTTCAACTTCTCGGATCCCGGCCATGGCCGCCAGTCCGACCGCATCAAGGCCACCACATCGCACTGCTCAGGCGCGGACTCGTGCGCTGACCGGATCAACTCTTCGACCAGTTGGACGCCCCCTGGACTCTGCATCATGACTGCATCGACAAGCAAGCGCACTAGCGTTCCCCTTCATTGCAAAAAACGCGATTGCGCCTGGCCGCACAAAGCGGCTGGGGGGCAACACGGCTGAGGAGCCGAGGGAGAACTGTTCTCACTGTGATGCTCTCGTTCTCGGGCCGAAGCAGCAGGCATAGTTCTAAGTATTGCATTATGCAGTACTTACAAAGATTCGCGCACCGCCGATGCGCGTTTCGGCACCCAGCAACTCAGGCTGCCTCAAGTGCCGCCAGATACTTAGCTTGCTCAACATTGGCTCGCCTGCAAACCAGCGCGCCTTAGCCGCAGCATTCTACTGACCGCTGGGCCCTGGTCAAGTACCTTATCACATCCTGGCTCCACCAGTACTTGTCAAACCCGAGGGCGGCGTAGCAAGCTTCTTTCATCGGCTGATCCTAGGGCAATGGCGGCGCATCCTTGTGCGGCACCAGAAGGCTTGGCAGGTCTTGCGGGTCGCGGGTCTTGATCGTCAGGTCGCCATAGACCACCTGGTATGCGCTGTTGTTGGCATCTCGCCACCAGCACAGCGCGGAGGCGGCATCGCCCAACTTGATCCCGGCACCCTGGTAGTGCCAGTCGCTGTCGGCCACTTTCTTGATGAACCGCAGACTGGGCCTGGCCGCAATCACCAGCTTCCCGGCTGGCGCCAGTTCCGGCTCATATACCTGGCTCTTGGAACCGCCGACATCGACCCCAAACCCTTTGCCTGTCGCCTCAAGCTTGGCTTCCACAAACTCTGCCATGGCTTCGTACACCAACGGCGGATCGATCTCGACTGGCGGCCCCGGATTCCCTTGGTACTGTCCATGCCCCAGCCGCCAGATTTCGTGCAAAGCTTCAAAATGCTTATGCGCCTCCCGGAGATGAGAACGTGCGACGTTCCGCGCCTCCCCGTAGAGCCAATTCCGCAACCCCACATCGTCCCTGCTCTCCAGGCTGTTCCATCGCTCGGCCATACGCACGAAAACGCGTTCCATCACATCTTCGGCGGCATGTCGGTCGAGAAGCAGGCGAAAACAGAATCGCCAAATCGCGGCGGCATGGAGTTTGTACGTTTCCTCCACGCGGTCGCGACTGGCCAGATTCTCGAGGCGCACGGCAGCCTCCGTCAACACTCACCCTCCTGCTCATGTGGTCCGGTCTGGCAGACTCGCTACTCCGGCGGCAATCCTCATGTCCTTCGACATGCAATTGTCTTCGACCAGGGTCCATTCCGTCAAGCAAACGGCTGGAAGAGAAACTCTTCCATCACGCGCTGGCCATCCGCGTTTTCGACTCTGACCTCAAGGCCGCCGGGATCGCCAAACGGGATGGGCGCGACCGCGTGGCGGACATCCACACCCTGCGGCACACGTTCGGCACGCACCTTTCAGCCGCTGGCGTCCACCCTCGCACCGCGATGGCGGCGATGCGGCACAGCCGGATCGAACTGACGATGAACTACTACACCGACCCGGTGCTGCTGGACATCGACGGGGCGGTCGACCCTGCCCACTTTCCAGCCGTCTGCCGCGCAGAAGTCCACCCTCGCGCTAACCGGTACGGACGGCGGCTAAACCTCACGGTTTTCCTGGCAGCCAGAACCAATCACGCCACTCGGTCATGTCCAGCCATCTTGTCAGATCTGAGAATTGAGGTATAATCATGTTTACACGTCCGCGACGGTCGCGAGTGAGAGGCAACCGGGAGTTCCGGATAGGAGTGCTGACTTGGTAACTCAGTCTACAGTTCAGGATCACGTTTCTACCCCGCCGACCAAGGCCACTCACGCGCACTTTGAGCGGCTGGAACCTCGGCAACTGCTTTCCGCCTCGGGGATGCCGGACATGGTGGAGTGCAGCCCTCTGCTGGTGGTGACTAGCGGCATCGGCCCTGCCAATCACGGAGGAGGGGGTGCAGGCACGGTGATTATACCAGGCTACACGCCGGCCCAGATGGCCCATGCGTACGGGATCGATCAGTTGGGTTTCACGGGCAAAGATGGGAAGCCTATTCTTCTAGGGACAGGCCAGACAATCGCCATTGTCGATGCCTACGCGGACCCGAACATCGCCACTGAACTAGCCACGTTCGACTCTCCCTTTAGTATTTCCAACACCGATGGCAACGGTGTTCTTGCCGTTACCACGTTCATGATGGCCCGCAAGATTCCGACCAATTCAGGCTGGGCCCTGGAAACCGCTCTGGATGTAGAGTGGGCCCACGCCATTGCCCCCGGTGCCCACATTCTCCTGGTCGAGGCCAAGTCCAGCAGCATGGCCGATCTGATAGCCGCCGTGGACTACGCCAAGGCCCAACCGAATGTCGTAGCTGTCTCGATGAGTTGGGGCGGTAAGGAATTCTCTGGTGAGACCGCATACGACAGCCACTTCCAGCAGATGGGCGTCACCTTCCTTTCGGCTTCCGGCGACTACGGTGCCCCGGCGGAATATCCTTCCACGTCGCCCGGCGTAATCGCGGTGGGTGGAACAAGTCTCACCCTGGGACTGCCTTCAGGGCAGTACGTCAGCGAGACGGCTTGGAACGACAGCGGAGGCGGCATCAGCCTGTATGAATCCAAGCCTTCCTACCAGGGCAGCGTGACATTAGGCGGTGCATCGCGTACGAACCCCGACGTGGCCTATGATGCCGACCCTGCTACCGGTGTGGCTGTCTATTCTCTCGCCAATGGTCGCGGCAAGTGGTACCAGGTGGGCGGCACAAGCATAGGAGCGCCTCAATGGGCTGCCCTTGTTGCCACCGCCGATCAGGCCCGCGTTCTGGCTGGCAAAGCGCCGTTAAACGGGGCCCAGGATGTCCTGACCGCGCTGTACGGGCTGCCTGGCGACTTCCACGACATCATCAGCGGCAGCAACGGCTACTCTGCTGGCCCGGGTTACGACCTGGTGACCGGTTTGGGCAGCCCGAAGGCCAACCTCGTGGTACAGGATTTGGCAGCGTTCAGCGCGACTTCTACCGTGATGGCGCCAGCCGGAGTCCTGGGGGCGATATCGCCGGTTACGGGCATGGCTGTGGCGTCGTCGCTGCCAATGGGACCGGTGTCAGCCGCTGCACCCGGAGTTCAAGCAGACTTTGCGACACCCTTTGCGCAAAGCGGCAGCGCCCCCGACCTCATGCCTTGGGGCGAACCGATGCAACCGGCTCCTGTCCCAGCCGAGACATCCGGAACTGCATTCAGGATCGAGGACTTCTCCGCTTCAGACCCTCCTGCGGCTGCCGCCCCCAGCAGTCTGCCAAGAGTTGCATTGGATGTTCTTGTGGCGGGCGATGTCCTTGCCGGCAGTGTCCTGGAGATAGTCTGATCCCGTCCGTTCCCTGTTACGGACGGCACGACGCGAGGCTTAAAACGTGGGCCAACGTGTCGCGATTTGTCGCGGGCCTGCTGGCCCGCCTGCCCGCCCTGGCTTGGCGGTCGCTTTTGGAAGCCGGCCAGCGGGAACCTGCTCGGCGGCGTGGCGCGTAACTACCAGCTCTTTGCACCCCTGGACTTCCTGGCAGAGCTGACCCAGCACATCCCCAATCAGGGCGAGCACCTCATCCGCTATTACGGCCGCTATTCCAACAAGGCGCGCGGCATCACAGCCAGGAAGGCCACCGCTTGTTCCCCGCAAGGGCAGGGCGACATCAACCCAAAGCAGAAACTCGCCGTCCCTTCGGCCCGGATGGACCGCCGCCGTTGGGCCATGCTCATCAAGCGCATCTACCAGGCTGACCCGCTGCTATGCCCCCGGTGCGGCGGGACCATGAAGATCCTCGCCTTCATCGAGGCCCGACAGGATGACATCATCCGCAAGATCCTCAAGCACTGCGGCCTTTGGCAGGATCCGCCGTCGCGGTCCCCGCCACCGACAACTTCGGCAGCTTCTGCCGGCCTGACCGGCCGCGGGCCGGCCTCGCGCTATACGTGCCAGGAGGATGGCGACTTCCTCGACTTCTCCCGCCGTGAAGACCTCGATGAAGTTGAGCCAACCTGGGAGCCCTGATCGCCCGCAATTCCTGCCAGAACATCTTGCCAGATCGTCAGTTGACAGTGCCGACGACTGGGGTATAATGCGCACATGGTGACTGAATCGGGTCTTGGCGCCTATGTCCTGTCCTGCGCGAGGCCGCAGCGGGCATCCCAGACTCTCGATTCGGCGGAAATCAGGAGCGCAGAACATGTGCGTGCAGGGCCCCCCGCCCCCCAAACG
>PMYD01000011.1 GCA_003171335.1 Phycisphaerales bacterium | reverse complement strand
CTAGTATTCTACATAAACCATTATAATTGAATAGGTTGAAATCTTGACTTGACGGCTCAAGAAATCAATGATGCCGGTGTCTTGGGCGGTTTGGCTGCCATTTCTGGCATCAGGACGTCATCGACTGCCATGGTTGGCAGGCGCTTGAACCGCCGCAGCCCAACCACGTAAAACTGCCACGCCATGCCCACCACCAGGAGGGCGAAACCCGCGTACACGAGCCATAGGCCCGTGTCGCTGTGGACCGAAAAAACGACAAACGTGCCCTCTGGGCCGGCCCGATCAAGCGAGATGTGGTAGCCGCCGTAGTGCAGCGGGTGGTTCACGGCGAGCGTCTTGGCGGCCGCCGGCTGGCCATCGCGAAAAACGCGCACGCGGGCCTGGTACGCCTTGATGGCCCCTGCCGGCTGGGCCAGCGCCAGCAGCGGCCCCCTGGCGGCCAGCAGGTCCGCCGCCGCCGGGACATCGCCTGCGGCAGCGCGCCCCAGCGGCTCCAGCGAGATTCGCGGCTGCGGCCATGCCGGGTCGGCGATCAGCCAGAACTGCCACGCCGGGCCCTGCTCCCGCATCAGCTCCACCTGCATGGCCGGCGCGTGCGTGTTGGGGTCGGCCACGGCCCAGGCGAGCTGGGGAAAAACGTACTCTACCTCCACGCCCGCGGGCACCTGGCCGTGCATGTGGGGGCGATAGAACACCAGAGTGCGCATCTGGCGGCCATCGCCGGCGGTGAAGGAGACCTCCACGGCCGGATTGACCGGGCGGCCGGGGATCGGCGCTTCCTTGAAGGCCGCGGCGATGGAGCCGGCCGCCGAAGCCCGCGGCGCCGCCGGCTTCTCGCCCCGCCGGTGCGGCCGCAGATTGCGAAAGACATTCTCCACCCGCACGGTCATGCTGGGATCGGCCAGCGAGGCCATCTGGCCGGTCTGGGCGGCAAGGATCTGCTCGTGGCCGGCGGCATCGCGAATCTTCAGCACGCCGGCGCCGGGCTCGGCGCGGGCGCTGTCAAGATACTCCAGCACGCGCAGGCGAAGACCGGTATCGTCCAGCGGAGTTGACACGCCGAAGAGCCACAGCACGGGCTTCCAGATGATGGCCGGGGCCTCTCGAGGTGCCGCCGGTCCGGCCGGGGATGCAGCATCCGCCATCTCCAGTGGCCCACGGGCAGGCAGACTCGACGCCGCAGCGCGCGCCGACTGGCCCAAGGCCAGCCCCGCCCGGCCGTAATGCTCGACCCACGCCTGCTTCAGTTCCACCTCGAACGGCAGGGTGGCGTCGTATTCGATTCGGCCATCGTCGATGTTCACCACGTTGGTTCGATCGCCCGGCGCCAGCGCCATCCGGCCCGCCCGCACTTTCTCGATTCCCAGCCGCCGCCCCAGCAGCGTGTGCCCCGCGCGGCTGCCCAGCATGCCCCCCAGCAGCACCAGCAGGCAGCCCACGTGCATGGCCAGTAGACCCGGCCGTCGCCACAGCCGCGGGAAGAACACGAGGCCGGCCATGAAGAGCCAGGCCAGCAGGATCCAGAACACGAGCATCACCGGCGAATTGAACATCGCCCCGGCCCGCCCGCCGCCCATGAACGCCCCCGCCACCGACAGCGCGATCAGCGCGACCAGTGCCGCCAGGGCCGCCGAAAGAATCAATCGTTGGGCGCGGGTCATGTTCACGACGTCTACGCTACTCGAAACGGAGGGACACGGGCAAGCGTAGGGTGTGCAGCTTCGCTGCACAGGGAACCGCTACCCGAAACGCAGGGACGCAAGCAAGATGGGCGGCGCCGGGAAAGTCAACCTGCAGACCGGCCCTGAAAGGCGATGGGCGAATTTGGCGGCGAGGGCTTGGGCACGGCCACCATCCGTTCCTGAAGCGGCCCACCGCGCCGGGCAAACACGCAGAATTTCGGCGGGAAGCCCGGAAGCGCCAGGGGATCGTATCGCTCCACCAGCCACCGGGTGACCGAGATCGCGCCGGACAAGTAATAATCCAAGTGATCCCGGCGCAGGATGACCAGCTCGGGCGGGTGGGCCTGGAGATCCACCAGCAAACGATGCTCCGCCGCCGCGGCGATGCTCGGGGATTCCAGCGGAAGACTGAAAAAGATGCCCGAGGGCGGCCGGCGGCCGGTATCGAAGTACAAGCCGCTCTCGGCGCCCCAGTCGTACAGCCCATCCTGGGGTGCAAGCAGGCCGGTCAGTTGCCGTGCGGCCTGTTGCGACTGGACAAAGAGGTCGTGCTTGTACTTGCGGATGGACCACTGCTGGGGACTGAGGAAATAGGTCGGCAGCTCGGCGGCCAGCAAAGTCGCCAGCAGAACCGTGCCGGCCAGGATGGAGACCCGCTGCGGCCGGGCGATGGCCAGCCGCCCCAGGCCGGTTACGAAGAGGCCGGTCGCCGCCGCCAGCAGGGGCAGCCAGAGCTGGAAGTAGTGCGGGTAGAACATGCCCGGCAGCGCCACGGCCACGAAGGTTCCCAGCCACCAGGCCCCCAGGAGCGCCCACGTGCGCGCCAAAAGCCCCCGGCGCCACACGAGGCCGGCGGCGATGAGCAGGCCGGCGCCGGCCGCCGGCAACGCCAGCCGGCGCGGCGTGAAGGCCGCTGCCAGATTGGCCGCCAGACTGCCGGCTCGCTCGCGGTTGGCGGTGACCATCGCCTCGTAGAAGGAAGGAAAGCGAGCGCCAGCGCCGAAGACCGCCAGCACCGCGGCCCAGAGAACGATTCCCACACCCGCCATGACCGCCACCTGCCCCGCCCGCCGGCGCCAGGACTCCCTTGAACCTTGGGCCGGCACCAGGAGATGCACCCCCGCCAGCAGCACGGCCGCCGGCACGATCACCTGCTTGTAGAGTGAAGCGACACCCAGCAGCAGGCCGATCAGCGCTGCCCGCTTGTAGCCCAGAACCGCCGCCGGCCCTCGCACCAGCAGGGCTACTAAAGCCCACACCATACAGACATTGATAAATGCCTCCGTGTTGGGCTGATTGGCCTGGAGAATCATATCGCCGCTGATGACCATCCAGACCGCCGCGGCCCACAGCCCCGCGCCTGCCCCGCCCAGCCGGCGGCCGGCGGCGTACACGCCAACCAGGCCCGCCAGAGCCGCCGCTACGCCCAGGAGATAGACCTCGCCATAGCCGTAGCCGGCCGTCAGTTCGGCCAGGGCATAGGTCAGGTGCACGGCGGGAGGTTTATTCTCCCACACCTGTGCGTAGAGCTGGCGGCCGTTGAGCATCTCGTGGGCGGCCACGGCGTAGGTGGTGATGTCACGCTCCAGCGGTTCGTGGTACGTGTGCAGGCGGGCCAGCACGATCGCACAGGCCATCGCCGCCAGCGCCGCCGCGGTCAGCAGGAGACCGCCGGATTTACAATCGCTCTGAGATTCACGCGCAAGATTCGCCCCCATGCCCCAAGCCCCTTACGAGAGACAGAGATCCCCAGTGCCGACATTCCGTAACCATTCTAGAACCCACCCGGTCCATGACCATCCGGGCGCGGTGAGGCAGAGGCCAAAACCCCGTACTACCCCGCTGCCACGACCCGCCCCATTTCGTTCCTACCGTTCCTGCTGTTCTACGCTTCCAGTGCCATGCGGATCTTTTCGAGCAGAGTTTCCAGTTCCCCCTTGGCGTACTTGCCGGCGGGCCAGTTGAAATGAAACGCATCGCCCTCGTTGCGGGGGATAATGTGAAAATGCGCGTGCCGGACGACCTGGTGGGCCACACGCCCGTTGTTCTGCAGCACGTTATAGCCGGCGCAGCCGGTCGCCTCGCGGATGGCCCGGGCCAGGGCCGGCAAGTGCCGCAGGACCGAGCCGGCCTGGCTGGCGTTCATGTCATCCAGGTGAGCCACGTGCCGCTTGGGAATCAGCAGCACGTGACCCGTGGCCAGAGGCGCGACATCCAGAAACGCCAGCGCCTCGTCGGTCTCCAGCACCTTGGCCGATGGAATCTGGCCCGCGACGATCTTGCAGAAAATGCAGTTCGGGTCGGCGCTTGGCTCCATCGTTCATCTCCGGAAGTAGCATGGGCGTCTCGCCCATGAGTTCCACGGGCGTCTCGCCCGTGGCAAAGCATGAAAAGGCCGGACCATGGCCAAGATGGCCATGGTACTCACGGGCGAGACGCCGGTGCTACAAACAACAAGCCCGGCCCCGAAGAGCCAGGCTTGTAACGTACCTGATTAAAGCGCGGTTTGCCAGTGGGGGTCAAACCGCCGCACTACTTGCTTTCTTCCGACTCCGCCTTTTCCAGTTCGCCGGCCGGGGCCTCGGTCGACTCGGCAGCCTCGGCGGATTCAGCCACCTGGCGACGGCGGTCGGCGCGACGGGCACGGCGGGAGACGCCGGCGTCGCTTTCTTCCGGCGCGGCCTTGGTCTGCTCGACAAGCTGGAGGATGACCTGCTTGCCGGCATCGCCGAGGCGGCGTTCGCTCAGGCGGATGATCCGCGTGTAGCCGCCGGAACGCCCGACGTAACGCGGGCCGATCTCGTCGAAGATCTTGTCCAGCAGGCCGACTTCCAGCACCTCGCCCGTCTTGCTGTCGAACAACTCGCCCCGCACGCCGCGGCGGTTGCCCAGCTCGGCCGAAATCAGCCGGCGGGCATGCAGGGTGTTCTTGCGGGCCAGGGTGATCAGCCGCTCGACGTACGGCCTGATTTCCTTAGCCTTGGCCACGGTGGTGCGAATGGCCCCGTGCTGAAACAGCGACATGGCCATGTTCCGCCGCAGCGCCTTGCGATGCGCGGCGGTCCGACTCAATTCTCTTCCGGCAACCCGATGACGCATGATGCCTTACCTTCACAGAGCCGGCGGACATGATGATGCCCGCAGCGGCAGGGTTACTGCTGTTTTTTCTCTTCGTCCTCTTCCGCCGGCTCGGCCGCCGGGGCCTCGGCCCCCGCGGCGGATGCGGGCAGATCCACGTTCATTCCCAGCGACAGGCCCCAGTCGGCCAGCTTGCGCTTCACTTCGCGCAGGCTGGTCTTGCCGAAGCTGCGGACGCGCAGCAGGTCCGCCTCGGTCATCTTGACGAGCTGGCCGACGCTGTGAAGCTGGGCCGTCTCCAGGCAGTTGCTGGCGCGGACGGACAGCTCCAGGTCCGCCACCGGGCGAGCCAGCTTCTCCGACAGCCGCTGGTCCACCTGCGGGCCCCGCTCCGGCTCGCCGCCGCTGACGGGCAACTCCCCACCCAGATCGAAGTACTGCACGAACGGGTTGAGGTGCTTGCGCAGGATCTTGCCCGCCTCGACCAGGGCCATTTCCGGCATGATCGTGCCGTTGGTCCAGATTTCCAGGACCAGGCGGTCGTAGTTGGTCTTCTGCCCCACGCGGGTGTCCTCGGTGCTGTACCGCACGCGCGTGACCGGCGTGAAGGAGGCGTCGATGAAGATCCGCCCGATTTCCTGCTCGTCATCCGAAGGCATCAGGTCTTCGGCCGGCACATAGCCGCGGCCGGTTTCGACCTGCATCTCCATTTCGAATTCCTTGTTCTCCGACAACGTGACCAGCACCAGGTCGCGGTTAATGATTTCGACGGCCGGGTCGGCCTCGATCATGTCCGCGGTGATCGGCCCCTTGGCGGTGGAGTGCACGCGCATGGTCTTGGGACCGGGCGCGTGCATCTTGACGATCAGGCTCTTGACGTTCAGGACGATGTCGGTGACATCCTCCATGACGCCGGGGATGGACTGGAACTCATGCTCGGCCCCGGCGATCTTGAGGCTGGTCACCGCCGCACCTTCAATGCTCGACAGCAGAACCCGCCGCAGCGAGTTGCCGATTGTCGTTCCCAGGCCGCGTTCGAACGGCTCAATAATGAACCGCCCGTAGGTCGGGATCGACACGTCCTGATCGCTGAGCACGCGATTAGGCAATTCGAGACCGCGCCATCTGATTCGCATCGACTTTTGCCTCCGCTGTAGGCCTGCCAGGGCGAATTCGAATATTCGCCGGGCTGTTTTCCGGCCGGTTGCCGTGCGTCGGCCGGCCGGGGTGTCGTTTTCACTTTTCCGTACGTCCGGTTCTTACTGGCTGCAAAACTCGACGATCAGGTGTTCTTCCACCGGAATCTCAACATCCTCGCGCGCAGGCAGGGCCGTCACGGCCCCTTCCAGGCGCGTCATGTCCAACGTCAGCCAGTTCTGCAGGACGGGCGAGCCGATCTCTTCGAGATTGCGGCGCACCAGGCCCTGGCTGCGCGGGTTGTCCTTGATGGTGACCCGGTCGCCCACTTCCATGAGCCGTCCGGGCCGATCGCACTTGCGGTCGTTCACGTAGATGTGCCCGTGGGACACCAATTGCCGGGCGGATGACCGGCTGGGGGCGAAGCCCAGCTTGTGCACGACGTTATCCAGCCGCCGCTCCAGCAGCGTCAGGAGCAAAACGCCCGTGTTGCCGCGGAGGCGGGCGGCCATGCGGAAATACCGCATGAACTGCTTGTCGTACACGCCGTAGTACCGCTTCACCTTCTGCTTCTCGCGCAGGCGAATGCCGTACTCGCTGCCGCGGCTGCGGCGCCAGCCGTGCACGCCCGGGGCGGTATCGTGCCCGGGCCGCTCCAGGGGGTGCTTGGCGCTGCGGGAGCGCATGCCCTTGAGCTTCAGGTTCACGCCTTCGCGGCGGTCCAACCGGAACTTGGGTCCTGTATATCGTCCCATCGACCTATCTACTCCTGGTTAAGGCGTCTGGCCAACCGACTAGACGCGGCGCTTCTTCCTGGGCCGGCAGCCGTTGTGCGGCAGCGGCGTAATGTCTTCGATGGAGCTGATGCGCATGCCGGCCGCCTGCAGGGCGGTGACGGCGCTTTCGCGTCCGCTGCCCGGGCCGCTGACGCGCACTTCCAGCTCCGTCAGGCCCATCTTGCGGGCCTTGCCGGCGCACTGCTCGCTGGCGCGCTGGGCGGCAAACGGCGTGCTCTTGCGCGAGCCCTTGAAGCCCACGGTGCCGGCCGAATCCCAGCACAAGGTCTCGCCGTTCGGGTCGGTAATCGTGATGAGCGTGTTGTTGAAGGATGCCTTGATGAAGGCGATTCCCTTCGCCACGCTGCGCCGTGCTTTCTTGCGTGATTTGGCCATAGGTTCCTGCCCGGGCCGACCGCCGCGGCGGCCGGCGCGATATTACCGCATCTCCTTGACGCTCTTCTTGCCGGCCACGGTCTTGCGCGGCCCCTTGCGGGTGCGCGCGTTAGTGCGCGTCCGCTGGCCCCGCACGGGCAGCCCGCGGCGGTGCCGCAACCCGCGATAGCAACTGATATCGCGCAGGCGGGCGATGTTCTGCTGCACCTGGCGGCGAAGCTGGCCCTCGACCACGTAATCCGAGTCGATGATGCCGGCCAGCGCACTGAGCTGCGCCTCGGTCAGGTCCTTGGCGCGGACGTTTCCATCGATATTCGCCTTGCGGCACAGGTCCTTGGCGAGCTTGGACCCGATTCCGTAAATGTACTGCAAGGCGAACTCGGTCTTCTTGTCCGAGGGTATGTCAACACCGACAACACGCGGCATAGTCTGACTCCTTGATGCTTATCCTTGGCGCTGCTTGTGGCGCGGGTTCGTGCAGATCACGCGCACCACGCCCTTGCGGCGGATGATCTTGCAGTTTTCACAAATGCGTTTAATCGAACTTCGTACTTTCATAGCCTGTCACCTGTTCTTCCGGGCGATGCTCTTGCATCGCCCACGCCCGCCTCATCGCGGGCACCTGTACGGATCGACTGGCTCCTCGGAATGCGGGCACGCTGCCGGGCTACCGCCCATCGGTCAGCACGTCCGCCCCATCATCCGTGACCGCCAGCATGTGCTCGAAGTGGGCCGACGGCTTGCCATCCTTGGTCACGACCGTCCAGCCATCTTCGAGTATCTTAACTTCCGCGGTTCCCAGGTTGACCATGGGTTCCACGGCCAGCACCATGCCCTTGCGGAGCACGATGTCGTTCTTCAACAGCGCCGCACTGACGAAGTTCGGCAGCTTCGGGTCTTCCCACATGTCCGTCCCGATGCCGTGGCCCACAAACTGCCGGACCACGCCGAATCCTCGATCCTCGGCACATTTCTGCATCGCGCCGGCCACCTGCGACCACCGCACGCCCGGGGCGGCCATGCGGATGGCAATCTCGAGCGCTTCCCGCGTCGTTTCCACCAGCAGGTGAAGCCGCTCGTTCACCGGACCGATCTCTAACGTCGTGGCCGCGTCGCCACAGTAACCATGCAGCCGCACGCCAAAATCCAGGCTCACCAAGTCGCCCGCGGCGATCTTCCGCGGCCCGGGTATCCCGTGCACCACCTGCTCGTTGATCGAGCAGCAGATGTTGCCCGGAAACGGCCCGCCGGCGCCCGGCACGCCTTTAAACAGGCACTGCGCGCCGGCCTGGCGGCACATCCGCTCGGCCAAACTGTCCAGCTCCGCGGTGGTCACACCGGGTTGGGCCATCTGCGCCATCGCCAGCAGCACCTGGTGCACCAGCCGGCCGGCATCTCGCATCAGCTCAATTTCCCGCGGGCTCTTCAGCTTGAATGCCAATACACTCGCCTTGCCTGTCTCAGGCCGCCGGCGCCAACTTGGCCACCAGGGCGGCCGTCACCTCGTCGGGACGCCGGTTGCCATCGACGACCAGCACCTTGTCCGGACTGACGCGACGGTAATACTCCAGCAACGGCGCCGTCAGCTTCCGGTACGCCCCGAGGCGCTGTCGCACCACCGGCTCGGTGTCATCGTCACGCTGCTCGAACTGGCCCTGATAACCGCACTGGTCGCACCGGCCCGCCACCTTGGGTGGCAGGTGCGTCACGTGGTAAATCGCGCCGCACTTGGGGCAACTCCGCCGCCCGCAGATGCGATCGACGACCACATCTTCCGACACATCAATCATCACCACCCGGTCCAGCGGCGTGCCCAGCCGGTCCAGTTGCGCATCCAGCGCCTGGGCCTGCGGCACGGTCCGCGGAAAGCCATCCAGCAGCAGCCCGCTCGCCTGGCGCGGGGCCGCGACGGCCTGCGCCATGATCTCGACGACCACCTCATCCGGCACCAGCTTGCCGGCAACCATGTAGGTCGCCACCTTGCGTCCCAGCGGGCTGCCCGAGGCCTTTTCCGCACGGAGAATATCTCCGCTGGACAGGTGCACCATGTTGTACTTTTCGGCCAGGCGCTTGGCCTGGGTGCCTTTGCCGGCCCCCGGGGCGCCCAGCAGGACGATTCTCATGCGTAGGCTCCCTTGATCCGGGTGCCCTCGCCGAGGAAACCGCCGTAATTCCGCATTACCAACTGGGCCTCGATGCGCTGCACCAGGTCCAGCGTCACGGACACGCTGATCAACAAGCCCGTGCCGCCCAGGAAGGCCGCGACGCTGTACTCAATGTGCATCCCGTTAGCCACCAGCGTGGGGATCACCGAGATCACCGCCAGGAACGCGGCGCCGCAGTAGGTGATTCGCTCCATCACGTGCTCGAGATATTCGGCCGTGCGGCGGCCCGGCCGCAGACCCGGAATGAAGTTGCCGTGGTCGCGAAGCTGCTCGGCCATCTCCTTGGGGCGGAACTGGACCGTGGTCCAGAAGTACGCGAAGAAGAAGATCATGCCGATGTAGCACATCTCGTACAGGTAATGACCGCCGCGGAATTCACTTTCGAGGAAGTTCGTCACGCCATTGCGCCACCGGCCGTTGATCGCGTGGAACAGCAGGCTCGGGAACATCATGATCGCGCTGGCGAAGATGATGGGCATCACGCCGCCATGGTTCACCCGCAACGGCAGATACGTGCGCTGGCCGCCGAAGATCCGCCGGCCGCGGGTCACCTTGGCCTGCTGGATAGGAATGCGGCGCTGACCTTGCGTAATCAAAATGGCTCCGGCCGTCACAAACACGAACATGGCGATCAGCACGACGATTCGCTCGGGGCCGATTCCGCCGGCCTCACCGCCGCCAAAGCTCAGCGTCATGTTCCGCACGAGTGTCGATACCGCCGCGGGCATGCGGGCAAGAATGCCCGCCATGATCAACAGGCTGATGCCGTTGCCGATGCCGTATTCGTCGATCTGCTCGCCCAGCCACATCATGAACATCGTGCCGGCGGTCATGCCCAGAACGCCCATGAGCTGAATGCGCAAGGTTCCAAAACCGCCATACATGTTCGCCTGTCCCATCAGGAACATGCTCTGGACCAGGCACAGCGCCACGGTGGCGTAGCGGGTGTATTCCTGGATCTTGCGCCGGCCCGACTCCCCTTCGCGCTGCAATCGCTCGATGGATGGCACCACGGTGCCAAGCAACTGAAAGATGATGGATGCCGTGATGTACGGCATGATGCCCAGGCCGAACAGCGTGATCCGTTTGAAGTTGCCGCCGGAGAACATGGCCACAGTTTCCAGCGCGTCGCTGAACGGGTTCGAGCCGCCGCTGAACTTGTTCATCCAGTCCGCCTGGTTCATCCCGGGCACCGGGATGAAATAGCCGATGCGGTAGATGGCCAGCAGGCCGGCCGTGAAACCCAGCTTCGTCAGCAGCTCCGGAACGGCAAAGATATTCTCCAGCACCTGGCGAACCCGCGAACGGGCGATCAGGCCCAGGTACAGCAGAACCAGCACGAGAATCGCGCCCACCAACTGGGACACCGGCCGGGTCAGCTGTGCGCCGACATTCTGGCTGTGCAACGCCTCAATGACGCCTGTCACGCCTTGCCAGGTAAGCCAGGCTGCCAGGGCCAGCACCACCACGCCCAGCACCAGTCTGAAGATTCTAAATGCCATCGGTATTCCTGTCCGGTCCGATTACCGGCTACTCGGTCAACGCCAAGGTTCCGCCGGCGGCGGCGACCTTCTCCGCAGCCGACTTGGAAGCCCTCGTCACACTCACGCTGAGTTTGCGCTTCAAGTCGCCTTTGCCCAGCAGCTTGATGGTGACTTTGGTTTCGCTGATCAGCCCCTTGGCCAGCAGCGCCGCGCTGTCCACCGTTGCGCCATCCTCGAAGAAATGCTCCAGATCGCACACGTTGATAATCTGCACCAGTTCGGCAAAACGCTTGTTGTTGAACCCGCGCTGGGGCATCCGGCGGATGATCGGGTTCTGGCCGCCTTCAAAGCCCGGACGCGTGGCGTAGCCGGTCCTGGCGCCAAAACCCTTGGAGCCGCGGCCGGATGTCTTGCCGTGCCCGCTGCCGCGCCCGCGCCCCACTCGCCTCGAACGCTTGTGGGGGCCAGCGGTGCTGAGAATCTCGTCGAGTTTCATACCCGCACCTCCGCGCCCCGCAGGTGGGCCATCTGCTCGCCGGTGCGCAGCTTGCGCAAGCCGTCGAGCGTCGCCCGCACCAGGTTCTTCGGCGAGGTGGACCCGTGCGCCTTGGTCAGGATGTCCCGGATGCCGGCCAGCTCGAGCATCGGGCGGATGTTCTTTCCAGCGATCACGCCGGTGCCCTCGGGGCCGGGTACCAGAATGACGCGCGAGGCGCCGTAATGGCCGACCACCGGGTGCGGAATCGTGTGCCCAGTCAGCGAAACGGGCATCATCTTCTTGCGGGCATCCTTGATGCCCTTGTCCACGGCCATGGGCACTTCCTTGGCCTTGCCGTAGCCCACGCCGACATGCCCGTTGCGGTCACCCATGACCACCAGGGCGGCGAAGCTGAACCGGCGGCCGCCCTTGACCACGCAGGCGCAGCGGTAAATCTTCACCACGTGCTCTTCTAAGGCTTCCTCGCCCTCGGGCAGGGAAAGTTGAGCCTGTCGTCCTGTGCGTTCAAACGCCACGATTGTGCTCCCAAATGCTGTCGGCTCACCGCCGACGGGCTAGAAACTCAGCCCGCCCTTGCGTGCCGCATCGGCCAGCTCTTTGACTCGACCGTGATACCTGTACCCGTTGCGATCGAAAACCACCTGGGTGATGCCGGCGCCCTTGGCCTTGACGGCCAGGGCCGCGCCGACCTTGGCGGCGGCTGCCTTGTTGCCGCCATAGCCCACATCGCCCGCCAGCATCTTATCGCGACTGGAGGCGGACACCAGCGTGGCACCCCGCACATCGTCGATGATCTGGGCGTAAATGTTCTGGTTCGAGCGAAACACCGACAGCCGCGGCCGCTCGGGCGTGCCCGTGACGGAACCGCGAACGCGGCGCTTGCGCCGTTGCCACTGAAACCGTTTTCTCTCGATTGCCTTCATCGCTGCGTCCTATTTCGTTCCACCTGGGTCGAATCTCCCAAGCTCGATCGCCTTCATCTTCCTATCGGTCAACCATTACGAGGCGCCGCCGGCGCCGGCAAAGGCCTTACCGACCTTGCGAGTGATATGCTCGCCGGCATACCGCACGCCCTTGCCCTTGTACGGTTCGGGCTTTCGGGCTCGCCGGCAGCGTGCGGCGAACTCGCCCACGCGCTGCTTGTCGCAGCCGCGAACCGCGAACCGGGCCGGCTCGCTGTCGCCGCGGGCCTGAGGCGTGGTGATCTCCACCTGCACCCCCTCGGGCACCGCCAGCATGATCGGATGGCTGAATCCGCACGTCAGGCTCAGGTTCTTGCCCTGAAGCGCCACGGAATAGCCCACGCCGTAGAGCTCCAGCTTCTTCTCGAAGCCGCCCACCACGCCGGCGATCATATTGGCGATCAGGCTGCGCGTCGTGCCATGCAGACTGCGCGACAGCCGCTCATCATCGGGCCGCTCGACGATCACCTGGCCGCCATCCAGGCGGACTTTCATGGAAGGGTGGAATTCACTGGAAAGCTTGCCCTTGGGGCCTTCCACCTTCACGGTCCGCCCGTCGACGGCAACCTTGACGCCGGCGGGAACGGGAACGGGTTTCTTGCCTACGCGTGACATTGCCTTTTCCTACATAACCGTGCAGAGCACTTCGCCGCCGATATTGGCCTCTTTGGCCTGCCGGTCGCTCATGATGCCCTGGCTGGTGGACAGAATGGCCAGCCCCAGTCCGCCACGCGGCCGGGGGAACTTGTCCACGCCGCAGTACACACGCCGGCCGGGCCGGCTGAACCGCTGAATGTCGGAAATCACCTGCTCGCCCGCCGGGCCGTACTTCAGGTAGATCCGCAGCACGCCCTGCTTGTCGTCGTCGACGCGCCGAAAGTCCTCGATGTAGCCTTCCTGCTTCAGCACGGCCGCCACACCCTGGCACACCTTGGAGGCACGCACGTTCACGTGCTGCCGCCGCACGCGCGCGGCGTTGCGGATACGTGTAAGCATGTCGGCAATCGGGTCCGAAAGACTCATGGGCTTGATTCCTCTTACCAGCTAGACTTCTTGAGGCCCGGGATCTTTCCTTCATTGGCCAGGTTCCGCAGGCAGATCCGGCAGATCCGGAACTTGCGGTACACCGCCCGCGGCCGGCCGCACAATTCGCACCGGCGCTTCAGGCGTGTCGAGAACTTCGGGGTCCGTTTGGCCTTGATTCGTTGGGCCGTTGTTGCCATGTTCGTTCCTACGCTTCCACAGTTCTAAAAGGCATGCCCAGCAGCGTCAGCAGGCGGCGTGCCTCTTCATCGGTCTGGGCCGTGGTGCCAATATTGATGTTCATGCCCTGGACCACCTGGACTTTGTCCGGATCGATCTCGGGAAACAGCGTCTGCTCCGTCAGGCCCATGTTGTAGTTGCCCCGGCCGTCGAAGGAGTTGGGGTTTAGCCCCCGGAAGTCCTTGACCCGCGGGATAGCCAGCGTAATGAGCCGGTCCAGAAACTCGTACATGCGCTGCCCGCGGAGAGTCACCTGCAAGCCGACGTTCATGCCTTCGCGCAACTTGAAGTTGCTGATGCTCTTGCGGCTCTTGCACACCACGGGCTTCTGGCCGGTGATGGCCGACAGCTCCTTGATCGCCGTCTCCAAGCGGGCCGCTTCACGGGCCGTCTGGCCCATGCCCATGGAGATGACCACCTTGGTCAGCCGAGGCACTCTCATCGGGTTGGTGTACCCGAACTGTTCCCGCATCGCCGGGGTGATCTCGTTTCGATATTTCTCAATCAGCCGCGCTACCATCGTTCAATGTCCTATCAACTCTTGCTGCTGGCGGCGCCCACGACGCCCAGGGACTGGCCCGACTTCTTGGCGTACCGCTCCTTCGTGCCGTCCGGCAGGATGCGGAAGCCCACGCGGGTGGGCTGGCCCGTCTTGGGATCAGCGACCATGACGTTGGAGATATCCAGCGGCATTTCCTTCTGCACGCGCCCGCCCTGCGGATGCGTGCGGCTGGGACGCATGTGCCGATAAACCCGGTTAATGCCCTGGACCGTCACCTTGCCGGCCTGGGGGTCCACGCGCAGCACCTCGCCGCGCTTGCCCACATCCTTGCCGGCCGTCACGACCACCGTATCACCTTTTCGAATCTTGCTGGCCATATTCGCCTCTGCGTTCTCCCCGGCTCTCAAACCACTTCGCTGGCCAGGGAGACGATCTTCATGTAGTTCTTCTCGCGCAGCTCACGGGCTACGGCTCCGAAGATGCGGGTGCCGCGCGGGTTGCCCTGCTCGTCCACGATTACCACCGCGTTGTGGTCGAATCGGACATAGGAACCATCGCTGCGCCGCACCGGAGCGCTCGTCCGCACGATGACGCAGCGCACCACGTCACCCTGCTTCACGTCGCCGCCCGGGATCGCCTTCTTCACGGAGCAGATGATCACATCGCCCAGGCCGGCGCTCTTGCGGCTCTTGCGGCCGCGGGCGGATGAACCGCCCAAGACCCGGATGCACATGGCGATGGTCGCCCCGCTGTTGTCGGCTACTGCCATTCTGGTTTCGGATTGGATCACGCTAACCACCTCGTGTCCGCCCCAGCCGTCGCGGCGAGGGCAGACCCTGTCTCAACTTCACGCCTGCGGCGCGGATGCCTGCTGCTGCGCCTGCTGCTGGGCCAGGGTGGCCCGCTTGACCACCCGCACCAACCGATAGTGCTTCTGCTTGGAAATCGGCCGGCACGGCACGATGGCCACCGTGTCGCCCGCGGCCGCCGTGTTCTGCGGGTCATGAACGGCCAGCCGGGTGTGCCGCCGGAGAATCTTGCCATACATAGGATGACTGGTCACGCGCTCCACCAAAACGACACACGTCTTGTTGCCGCGGCTGGAGGCGACCACGCCGACCGTTTCCTGGATCTTGTTGCTGTTGCTGGGGTTCTCAGCCATACCTGTATTCACTTTCACTACGCCTGGCCGCCGGAGGTCTGCGAGGCTGCGGCCCGTTCACGGGCGCGCTGGTTTCGGACGGTCAGGCAGCGGGCCACATCCCGCTTGGCCTTGGTAATCCGCGTAGGGTCAGCCAGTTTCTCCGTGACCGCCTGGGCCCGCAGGTCGTACACCGCGCGCTCCAGGCGACCGATTTCGCTGGCCAGCTCCGCGTCGGACAGTTGTCGGATTTCCTTGATCTTCATGGCCGATTCCTACATCCCGTGCCGGCGGGCCACAAAGCGGCATCGCACCGGCATCTTGTGCGCCACGCGAAGCAGCGCCAGCTTGGCGGTTGGCTCGTCCACGCCGCCGATTTCAAAGAGCATGTTGCCCGCCCGCACCGGGGCGACCCACTGCTCCACTTCGCCCTTGCCCTTGCCCATACGCGTTTCCAGCGGCTTGGCCGTGACGGGCTTGTCCGGAAAGACGCGGATAAAGACGCGCCCTTCGCGGTGCAGAAAGTGCGTCGCCGCCACGCGACCCGCCTCCAACTGGCGGGCGCTGATCCAGCCCAGTTCCAACGTCTGCAGTCCAAAATCGCCAAAAGCAACCGTGTTGCCGCGCGTGGCTTTTCCGTGAAGTCGCCCGCGCTGGTGCTTGCGGTGCTTAATTCTTTTGGGCATCAACGCCATGGTTGCACCTTCTGACTTCTTCGCATCTCTTTACACTGCCCGGCCGCACAGCCTGCGGCCAAGATTGTCTTTCGTTCCACCTAAGTGTTACACTCTTCGGAAAATGCCGATGAACGTAACACTTAAGTCTGGGATCCGGTCGGCCCGGCTTCGCCAGCAGGCGGTTGGCCCGTCCCTGGAGCAGTAGGCTGGCCACCACCGGCTCGACCGCCGCGTCCGCCGCGGCCGCCACGACCACCGCCGCCGGCGCCACCACGACCGCCGCCGCCACGACCGCGTCCGCCGCCGCCACCACCACCGGGGCCGCCAAAGCCGCCACCGCCGCCGCGACGCCGCGGGCCGGCCGTCACCGGCCCGGTCACTTCATCGCTGATGGCTTCATTCTTCATGCCGCGATAGATCCATACTTTCACGCCCAGCGTGCCGTAGGTGGTCTTGGCATGCACCAGGCCGTAGTCCACATCCGCATCCAACGTCTGAAGCGGAATCGAGCCGAGAATCTGCGTCTCGGTGCGGCTCATCTCGGCCCCGCCCAGTCGCCCCGAGCATTGGATCTTGACGCCCTTGGCCCCGGCGTTCATGGTGCCTTCGCAGCGCTGCTTCATTGTTCGGCGAAAACTGGCCCGGCGGCGAAGCTGCTCGGCAATGC
Source organism: Phycisphaerales bacterium (assembly GCA_003171335.1). GTDB lineage: Bacteria > Planctomycetota > Phycisphaerae > SM23-33 > FEN-1343 > FEN-1343. The sequence continues at coordinate 12,552 of PMYD01000011.1, read as the reverse complement.
CGGCCGCCACGAGCTGGGCGTTCAGGTCGGGGTTCTTGATCTCGATGATATTCACATTCACGCGCCGGTCCGTCAGCCGCTCCAGCTCGCCCTTGAGGCGGTCCACTTCCGACCCCTTGGGGCCGATCACCAGGCCCGGCCGGGCCGTGCGCAGAATGACCTTCACTTCTTCGCGCGTCCGCTCGATTTCGACAGATGCCACGGCCGCGTACGGCGGCTGCTCGTTGAGCCGCGCGTTGATGAAGCGGCGGATCTTCTCATCTTCAACGAGGAACTCGCCGTAGTTGCTCTTGGGGGCAAACCACCGGCTCCTCCAGCCCTTGGTGATGCCGGTTCGAAAACCAATTGGCGAAACCTTCTGTCCCATGGGCTACTCCTCCGCCGCGACGACGACGGTGATATGGCTGGTCCGCTTGGCGATGGGGTGCGCCCGCCCGCGATCCTTGGGCTGGAAACGGTGCATGGTCGGGCCCTCATTCACGGTGGCGCTCTGGATGAAGAGCGATTCCACATCGGCCTCGTCGCTGTCGGCGTTGGCGATGGCGCTCTTGAGAACCTTGGTCATCATGCTCGCCGCCCGCTGCGGGCTGAACTTCAGGATCGAAAGCGCATCATTCACATCGCGGCCGCGAATAAGGTCGGCGATGAGCCGCACCTTTCGGGCGCTGATTCGTGCATATCGATGTCGGGCTAACCATGCCATTGTGCGTTACTCCGTCTTGCCGGTCTTAGCCTTTCCTGGGCGCTGCGGCCGCCGCCGCCGCCGCTGCGCTGCCGCCGCCACTGTGCCCACGGAAGATGCGGGTCGGGCTGAACTCGCCCAGCCGGTGTCCCACCATGTCTTCACTAACGAAGACGCGATGGAAGGTCTTGCCGTTGTGCACCATGAACGTGTGACCGATGAATTCCGGCACGATCATGCAGGCTCGCGCCCAGGTCTTGACGGGCTGGCGGTCGCCGGTCTCGTTCATCTTCATGACCTTGCGAAACACTTTTTCGACTACGTACGGGCCTTTTTTCAGGCTTCGTGTCATCGTTGCACCTGACTGAGGAGGATCAAATCCTGGTCTACAGCACCAACTGGCCGGTTCTCTTATTGCGCCGGCGGCGCAGGATCATCTTGTTCGACAGCTTGCGTTTGTTGCGGGTCTTGCCGCCCTTGGCGAGCTTGCCCCAGGGGCTGCAAGGGTGGCGGCCGCCGCCTGAGCGGCCTTCGCCGCCGCCCATCGGGTGGGACACGGGGTTCTGGGCCACGCCGCGTTGGTGCGGTCGGCGACCCATATGGCGCCGGCGCCCGGCCTTGCCCCAGCGAACCCGCTGGTGCTCCAGGTTGCCGACCTGGCCGATGGTCGCCCGGCAGCGGCTGTCGACCATGCGCATCTCGCCCGAGGGCAGGATGAGCGTCACCCGGTTGCCTTCGCGGGCGGCCAGGCGGGCCACGCCGCCGGCCGTACGAACCATCTTGCCGCCCTGACCGGGGATAATTTCGACGTTGTGTACTTCCAGTCCGGGAGGAATCGCTGCCAGCGGCATGCAGTTCCCGACGCGGGGCTCGACGCGCGGGCCGCTAGAGATCTTGTTCCCCACCTTCAGGCCCAGCGGACACAGGATGTACCGCTTCTCGCCGTCGGCGTAGTGGATCAGCGCGATGTGGCACGTGCGGTTGGGATCGTACTCGATCTGCGCCACCGTGCCTTCAATGCCGTCCTTGTTGCGCTTGAAGTCGATGATGCGGTACATCCGCTTGGCCCCACCGCCGCGGAACCGGCTGGTGGTCTTGCCGCTGTGGTTGCGCCCGCCTGTGGTCGGCCGCGGCCGCAGGAGCGACTTTTCCGGGGTCGACCGCGTCACTTCGTCGTGCGTGTTGACGCTGGAAAACCGCCGGCCGGGGGATGTCTTTTTATATATCTTTACCGCCATACTCGGGCCTCGTTCGCCTCGGGGAGCTCTTCGCCGCCGCCCCGCGACGCCTTAGAACAGATCAATATGATGGTCCGGGTGCAGCACGCACACGGCCTTCTTCCAGTGCTTGGTCGCGCTCTTGGCCGCGCGAACCCGCCGGGGCTTGCCCTTGCGGTTGGCCGTCCGCACTTCCAGCACCTTGACCTCGTACAACTTTTCCACGGCCTGCTTGATCAGGGCCTTGCCAGCCTCGGGGTTCACCTCGAAGGCATACGCGTTGAGCTTTTCGCTCTGGCGGGTGCCTTTCTCGGTCACCAGCGGCCGCACGATGACGCTATGAATGTCCATCGCTACTTCGCGCCTTCCATAAGGGTGTTCATCGCCTCGCGCGTGACCAGCATCTTGCGACGCCGCACTACGTCGAAGGCATTCAGCTCGTTTACCACGCGCACATCCACGCGGGGAATATTGCGGGCGCTGCGGTAGACCACATCGTCGCGCTGGTTCAACGTCAGCAGGCAGCCGCGATCGGCCTTGAGTTTGGTCAGCAGAGCGGCGACGGGCTTGGTCTTGGGGGCTTGGAAGCTCAGGCCCTGGACCACCATCAGGTCCGAGCCGAGCAGCTTGGACAGGATCGCGGAGGCCAGCGCCCCCTGGCGAGACTTCTTGGAAAGCTTCTGGCGAACGCGGTACGGCTTCTTGCCGAACGCCACGCCGCCGCCCTTCATGAGGTTGGTGCGGATGTCGCCGCGGCGGGCATTGCCGGTGCCCTTCTGCTTATACAGCTTTCGGCCCGAGCCGGCCACATTCGCGCGGTTGCGCGTGTGCGCCGAGCCCTGATGCAGATTCGTGTGGTAGGTTACCACGGCCTGCTTGAGCAGTTGCACGTTGACCTCGCCGCCGAAGATGGCTTCATCCACCTTCAACATCTCGATCTGGCTGCCCTGAATGTCGTAAACGGGGACTTCCAACATGGCCCTATCCTCGTGCGTCTATCACGCCTTCGCCTTGGCGATCTTCTTGGTCTTGCTGGTCCGCACCATCAACAGGCCGCCGTTGGCGCCCGGGAGGGCCCCGCGGATCAGCAGCAGCCCGTTCTCCACATCCACCGCGACCAGCCGGTGATTGCGGCTCGTGACGCGGTCGCCACCCATCCGGCCGGGCATGCGCTTGCCCTTCTTGGGGCCGCCCGAGCCGCCGCGCTCGTTGCCGTGCGAGGCGATCGAACCGCCGTGGCGATGCATGCGCTCGGTGCCGTGCGAGGCGCCCATGCCGCCGAAATGGTAGCGTTTCATCACGCCGGCGTAGCCCTTGCCCTTGCTCGTGCCGACCACATCCACCCATTGGACTTCACGGAATACTTCAACCGTCAACTCCGAGCCCAGTTCGACATCCGGCGCCTGGACCGTGCGGACCTCGCGGTACACCCGGGCCGGGCGGGTTTTGGCGCGCGCGGCATGGCCGATAATCGGCTGGGTCGCCCGCTGCGAACGAATGGGCTCAAAACCCACCTGCACGGCGTTGTAGCCGTCGGACTCGGCGGTCTTAAGTTGCGTTACCTGGCACGGGCCCGCCTGGACGACGGTGACGGGCTGCAGTGTGCCCGCTTCGTCGTACACGTGCGTCATGCCGATCTTTCTTCCCAGCAATGCTGCCTGCATTGGACTACCCTTTCGCGGCGCGGCCGTCAGGCCTTGATCTTGACGAACACGCCCGCCGGCACGACCAGCCGGTTCAGGGCTTCAATCGTGCGGACCGTGGGCTCGTAAATATCGATGATGCGTTTGTGCGTGCGCATCTCGAACTGCTCGCGGCTCTTCTTGTCGATGGTGGGGCCGCGAAGCACCGTGTACCGCTCGCGCCGGGTCGGCAGAGGGATCGGACCCCGCACACGGGCTCCCGTCCGCTCGGCGTGCTCGACGATCTCGCGCGCTGAATTGTCCAGGGCGCCGTGATCATAGGCTTCCATTCGTATTCGAATCTTGTCTTGGAGCATCGTGCCAGGTCTCCGTCGCTGACCCCGGCCGGTAGCGCACATCACCGCCGTACGCTCGGCAGAGTCCGTCTAACATACTGATGGCGGCTAACTTGTCAATGCCGCACTAATTTTTTCCGCACTTTTTTCTTGCGCCGGCTTTGCGGGCCTGCCGGGCAAGATAAATTAAACGTACCGCAAAAGCATTTCCGCCACATTCTTAGGCACAATGGCGTAGTGGCTGGGCTCCAGGGTGCTGGTAGCCCGTCCCTGGGTCAAAGAACGCAGTGCCGTGCTGTAGCCGAACATCTCCGCCAGCGGCACGTGGGCATCGATCACGCGATTGGTGTGCCGCAGGGCCATGTTCACGATCTCCGCCCGCCGGGCGTTCAAGTCGCCGGTCACGGCGCCGAGGAACTCCTCCGGGCAGACCACCTGGAGGGACATGACCGGCTCCATGAAGGCGGGATCCGCCTTGGTCACGGCCTGCTCGAAGGCCATGGAGGCGGCCTGGAGAAAGGCCATTTCGCTGCTGTCGACCGGATGGTGCTCGCCGCCCAGAAGCGTCACCTTTATATTTTCCATCGGGTAGCCGGAAAGCTGGCCCGACTGGGCCGCATCGCGGACGCCTTCCTCAATGGAGGGCAGGAACTGGCGGGGAATCGCCTCGCCGATCTTGCCCGCCTCGAAGACCACGGTCGGCGAACCCGGCGGGGCCTGGTACGGCTCGATGCGCAGCATCACGACCGCAAACTGTCCCCGGCCGCCGATCTGCCGGATGAAGCGGCCCTCGGCCTCGCCCGCGCCGCAGACGGTCTCTTTGTAGGCCACGCGCGGTTTGCCGACCTTCACATCCACGTTCATGTCGCGGCGGAGCTTGTTGTGCAGGATCTCCAGGTGCAACTCGCCCATGCCGGTGATGATCGTCTGGCCGGTTTCCTGGTCGAAGCGGTACGTGAACGTCGGATCTTCCCGCCGCAGCACATCCAGGGCCTCCTGGAGCTTGGTCTTGTCGGCGGAATTGCGCGGCTCGATGGACATGCTGATCACGCCGCGCGGGAATTCCATCCGCTCCAGGATGATCGGGTCGTGCGCGTCGCACAGCGTATCGCCTGTCAGGCTGTACTTGCAGCCGATCACGGCCACGATGTCGCCGGCAAAGGCCTCATCACGGCGGATTCGCTGCTTGGCGTACATCTCCCACACGCGCGAGACGATTTCCTTCTTATCGCGGGTGCTGTTGAGCACGCGCGTGCCAGCCTTGAGAACCCCGCTGTAGACCCGCGTGAAGTACAAGTCGCCGTGCTGGTCGGAAGTGATTTTGAACACCAACCCGCAAAACGGCTCATCCACCGAGGCCTTGCGCCGGGCTGTCTTTTCGCCCGTCAGGCTGACGTGCCCTTCGACCGGCGGCACATCCAGCGGCGAGGGCAGATATTGCACCACCGCATCCAGCAGCGGCTGCACGCCCATATCCTTCAAGGCCGTGCCGCACAGCACCGGCTGAATCAGGTTTGAGCACGTGGCGCGACGAATGGCGGCGTGAAGATCCTCGGCGGTGATGGTTTCTTCCTGGACGAATTTGCTCATCAGGGCATCGTCCACCTCGGCGATGCGCTCGATCATCTGCTGCCGGGCGGCGGCGGCCTGCTCGGCCATCTCGGCCCCAATGGGCTCGGTTTTCAGGTTCGTGGCCACTTCCGCGCGCTCGTAGAAGTACGCCCGCATCTCGACCAGATCTACCTGTCCCCTATACGCCCCCGCAGGACCGATGGGTAATTGTATCGCCACGGGATGGCTGGCCAGGCGCTCGCTGATTTCCTTGACCACGCTGGCGAAATCTGCGCCCAGCCGGTCCATTTTGTTAACGAAACACAGGCGGGGCACGCGGTACTTGTCGGCCTGCCGCCAGACCGTTTCGCTCTGGGCCTCGACGCCGCCCACGCCGCAGAAAACCGCCACCGCCCCATCCAGCACGCGCAGGGAACGCTCCACCTCGACGGTGAAGTCCACGTGGCCGGGCGTATCGATCAGGTTGATCACGTGGCCGGCCCAGGGGCATGTCGTAGCGGCCGAGGTGATGGTGATCCCCCGCTCCTGCTCCTCGACAAGGTAGTCCATGACCGCAGTGCCCTGGTCGACGCCGCCGATCTTGTACGTCTTGCCCGTGCAATATAAGATACGCTCGGTGAGCGTGGTCTTGCCGGCATCAATATGGGCCATGATGCCGATGTTCCGGATTTTCGCCAAGTCACGGGCCACTATACGTTTCCTACTCTGGCCGGGACCGCGCCATTCGGCACTCAGGAGCGAAACTTTCGCTCCTGAGCGGCGGCGGTGGCCCTCGGCGCGCAGCAATCAGACGGCGACTTGGCCGCCTGGACCGCACCGTTCGGCGATCAGGGGTGAAACTTTCACCCCTGAGAGGCCGCAGCGTGCAGTCGGATCAATCGTGTCTACACGGTTAGTGCAAACCTCGCCGCAAAAGCGGCGGGCACCGGCTTTGAGGCAAGCCGGCCAGGTTGTCTTATCTCATGCGGCTGCCGTCCCTTAGGGTCGGCAAGCCTTTTCTGAGCCCCGGCATCCACCCGGCGGCGCCAGCCGCCGACCGTCACCAGGGTCGCCTCCAGCCATCCTTGCCGGGGCGATTCGCTCTTCACCTTCGCCGATCCCGGGAGGACCGGCTTTACCTAACAGCTACTTAACGTACTTTAAACCGTTTAAAGTAGGATGTGCGGTTTGCCACACATCACCTTCCGAATCACGTGTGCGTCACGCACACCTGCCTGCTCAAAACCCGAAAACCCATACCTGCGCCAACGCGTTTACCAGGCAAAGTGTGCGAAGGCCTTATTGGCATCCGCCATGCGGTGCACGTTGGTACGGGTCTGGATGGCGGTGCCTTCCTTCTTGAAGGCCGCCATCAACTCATTGGCCAGGCGCTCGGAAGTCGGCGAACCCTTGCCGGCCCGAACCGCATCGAGAATCCACCGGATCGCCAGCGACTGCTGACGCTTGCGGTTGACCTGCATGGGCACCTGGTAGTTCTGCCCGCCGACACGCTTGGACCGCACCTCGATGGTCGGCTTGACATTATTGACCGCCATCTCGAACACCTCGACCGGCGGGGTGTCCTTGATCTTGCTGGCCACGATATCCATCGCGTCATAGAAGACGCTCTGGGCGACTGACTTCTTGCCACCCCACATGAGGCAGTTGATGAACTTGCTCATCAACTTGTTGCCGTAGCGGGGATCGGGCTTGAGCTGCTCGTTCGAAAGCGTGAAATGTTTGCCTGCCATCGCCTGTCCTGTTCCACCGCCCTGGTCACGGGCGGCCATCTGGGCCCCGGGCTTCAGCGGCCCGCACACCGCGGGCATCCGCGCTTACTGCCGGCCGGCCGCCGGCTCCGAGGCTGACATCAGGTTCTTATCCTGTCTTGTATGTTACGCCGTCTTCGCATCCGCCGACTACTTGGGCCGCTTGGTGCCGTACTTGCTGCGGCTGCGACGACGCGGGCCCCAGTTTTCCTGCTCCGCCAGGCCGGAACAGTCCAAGGCGCCGCGGATAATGTGGTACCGCACGCCCGGCAGGTCACGGACACGGCCGCCGCGCACCAGCACGATGCTGTGCTCCTGAAGATTGTGCCCGCAGCCCGGGATATAGGCCGTCACTTCCTTGCCGTTCGAGAGCCGCACGCGAGCCACCTTCCGCAGCGCGGAGTTGGGCTTCTTGGGCGTCATGGTCTTGACCAGCAGGCAGACGCCGCGCTTGAACGGACAACTGCCCAGCGCAACAGTCTTCTTCTTGGTGACCTGTTTCTTTCGCGGCCTGCGTACCAGTTGATTAATTGTCGGCATAACACTCCCGTGGCACAGGCTTTCAGCCTGTGTCCTCGCTTCTATTTGGACACAGGCGAAAGCCTATGCCACTAATCGGACACAGGCTGAAAGCCTGTGCCACCAACCACCTTTACGGCTGCTTGCCCGTCAAGGCCTGCTGCACCGCCGCCTCGATCTGGGCCTCGGTCATTCCTTCCTCGCCGGGCACTGTCGCCAGTTCGCCCAGTTCCACCTGCCGCTTGAGAGCCATCTGCAGGTACGGCTTAAAGCTCGTACCGGCGGGAATCAGGTGCCCGAGGATCACGTTTTCCTTCAAGCCGACCAGCGTATCGATCTTACCCGCCAGGGCGGCCTCGGTGAACACCTTGGTGCTCTCCTGGAAGCTCGCCGCCGACAGGAAGCTCTCGCTCTGAAGCGAGGCCTTGGTAATGCCCAGCAGCAGCGTCTTGGCGGTGGCCGGCTTGGGCCGGCGCGTCTTGGCGGGCTGCCGCCCGCGGCTCTCGGCGTCGGCGTTGGCCTGCTCGACCTTCTCTCGCGAGATCACTTCGTTGGCCAGGAACTCCGTATCGCCCGGGTCAACGATCTTCAGCGATCGTCCGAGTCGACCATTCTCGGCGCGGAAGCGGAACTTGTCAACCACTTCTCCGGGCAGAAGGGCGCCATCGCCCACGGAATCGACCTGAACCTTCTTGAGCATCTGACCAATAATGATCTCGACGTGCTTGTCGTTGATGTTCTGGTTCTGCCCGCGATAGACGTTCTGGATCTCATCCAGCAGGTACTGCTGGAGGGCTTCCTCGCCCTTGATGCGCAGAATGTCGTGCGGCACGAGCGGGCCTTCGGTCAGCCGGTCGCCGGCCTCCACGAAGTCGCTGGTGTGCACCAGCAGGTGCCGGTCGTGCGGCACGTGATGCTCTCGCTCCAGGCCCGAATCGCTGCGGACGATGATGGTCATCTTGCCGCGGCGCTTATCGGTGCGCAGCTCCACGCGGCCGGAAATCTCCGCCACGGCCGCCGGCTCCTTGGGCTTGCGGGCCTCGAAGAGTTCGGTAACACGCGGCAGACCGCCGGTAATGTCCTGCGTGCCGGCAATCTCGCGCGGCTGGCGAGCCAACAGCTCGCCCGGCCGCACCTGCTGACCCTCTTTCACTTCGATACGGGCCTTGGCCGGCAGGTAGTGGAAGTCGAGCACCTTGCCGGTGGTATCTTCCACCATCAGCCGCGGGTGCTTCTCGCCCTTGTGCTCAATCACGACGTACCGGGTGGCGGTGCCATGAGTGCCGGTCTCGGCACGCACCGTCTCACCTTCCTCGATATCCTCGAACCGGACCGTACCCTCGGCCTCGGCCAGAATAGGCGTACGGTGCGGGTCCCAGGTAATCAGCCGCTGGCCGGCCTTGACCTTGGCGCCATCCATGATCAGCAACAGGGAGCCGTAAGGCACCTTGTACACTTCCAGTTCGCGGCCCTTGGGGTCGATGACGGCGATTTCGCCGCTGCGCTTCAGGGCCACCAGCAGATCGCGATCGCCGACCTTGACCGGCACGGCGTTGATGTCGCCGAACTTGACGGTGCCGGCGACCGACGTGCGGGTTTCATTCTCCACCGCCGCCGCCGTTGCGACGCCGCCGGTGTGGAACGTACGCATGGTCAGCTGCGTGCCGGGTTCGCCGATAGACTGGGCGGCGATGATGCCCACCGCCATGCCCTCTTCCACCAGCCGGCCGGTGGACAGGTCGACGCCGTAGCACTTCGCGCACACCCCCAGCGGGCTATCGCACGTCAAGGGGCTGCGGACGCGGATGGTCTCCATACCCAGGTCTTCGATCTTGCGGGCCACTTCGCCCGTGATGATCTCGTTCTCATGCACGATGACCTGGTCGGTGATCGGGTTGATGATGTTCTCGCGGGCCATGCGGCCGGTGATCAAGTTGCGCAGCGGCACGTCGAGCTGTTCGCCGCGATAGATCGCCGTCTTGGGAATGCCCTTGAGCGTGCCGCAGTTGTCCAGGTTGACGATCACGTTCTGGGCCACATCGGCCAGCTTGCGCGTCAGGTAGCCCGAGTCGGCCGTCTTCAGCGCNNCGGAAGTTGGCCTTGATGGGCGTTTCGATAATCTCGCCCGACGGCTTGGACATCAGGCCGCGCATGCCGGCGAGCTGACGAATCTGGTCTGTACTGCCGCGCGCGCCGCTGTCGCTCATCAGCCACACCGGGTTGAGGTACGGCTTGCCGTCGCGAACGTCGTTCTCCAACTCCTGCAGCAGGCTCTTGGTGACTTCCTCGCGGGCATGAATCCAGACGTCGACAATCTGGTTGCGGCGCTCCTGCTCGGTGATGGCGTCGGCGCCGAAATCCTTCTGAATCTGGTCCGCACGCTTCTGCGCCTCATCCAGGATCTCCACCTTGCGCGCCGGCACCCGCAGGTCCGTCACGCCGAAGCTCAAGCCCGCCAGCGTCGAATACCGGAAGCCCAGGCTCTTGATCCCGTCCAGCAGTTCCAGCGTGGCGCCGCGCCCAGCCAGACCGTAGCAGTCGCTGATCACGCGGCCGCAACCCTTCTGGCCCAGGGCGTAGTTGTAGAACGGCAGCTTGGGGTTGAGAATGTCATTGAAGAAGCAGCGCCCGGCGGTCGTCAGCAGCGGCTTGTCGCCCACGATGAACTCTTTGTCGATGGTGACGGTTCGCAACCCCTTGGGCATGCGGATCAGCACCGCGGCGTGCATGCCGATCAGCCGCTGGTCGTGCGCCCGCATCGCTTCGAAGCGATCGCGGAACAGCGGCACCTTGCGGCCATCGCTGATGCCCACGGTGCGCAGGCGCGGGTCCACGAATTCGGCGCCGCGGCCGGACGTCAGGTAGTACACGCCCAGCACGATGTCCTGGCTGGGCGACATGATGGGCGAGCCGCTGGCCGGCGAGAAGATGTTGTTCGTCGCCATCAGCAGCACGTGCGCCTCGGCCTGGGCCTCGACCGACAGCGGCAGGTGGACGGCCATCTGGTCCCCGTCGAAGTCGGCGTTGAAGCCCTTGCACACCAGCGGGTGGATCTTGATGGCGTTGCCTTCGACCAGCACCGGCTCAAACCCCTGGATGCCCATGCGGTGCAGCGTGGGGGCACGGTTCAGCAGCACGGGGTGCTGGTGAATCACCTCTTCCAGAATGTCCCAGATCTCCTGGTCCTTGCGCTCAATCATGCGCTTGGCCGACTTAATCGTGTCGGCCAGCCCGCGATCCTTCAGCTTGCGGATGATGAAAGGCTGGAACAGCTCCAGGGCGATCTTCTTGGGCAGGCCGCACTGGTGAAGCTTCAGCTCCGGCCCCACCACGATCACGGAGCGGGCGGAATAGTCCACGCGCTTGCCCAGCAGGTTCTCGCGGAAGCGGCCCTGCTTGCCCTTGATCATGTCCGTGAGGCTCTTGAGCGGCCGGTTGGATGAGCCCTGCACGGGCCGGCGGCAGCGGCCATTGTCGAACAGCGCATCGACCGCCTGCTGAAGCATGCGCTTCTCATTGCGAATGATGACCTCGGGAGCGTTGAGGTCCATCAGCTTCTTGAGGCGGTTATTGCGGTTGATGATGCGGCGGTACAGGTCGTTCAGGTCGCTGGTGGCGAAGTTGCCGCTTTCCAGCAGCACCAAGGGCCGCAGGTCCGGCGGAATCACCGGGATCACGTCCATGACCATCCACTCGGGCCGGTTGCCCGAGTTGCGGATCGCGTCCACCAAGGCCAGGCGCTTGGAGATATCCTTGATCTTCTGCTTGGAGTTGGTCTTGCTCAGATCATCGCGAAGCTGCGCGCCCATGGCCGGCAGGTCCAGCTTCTCCAGCAGCCCGCGGACGGCCTCCGCGCCCATCTCGGCCTGGAAGTCGCGGTACTTCTCCTTGGCGGTGCGGTATTCCTCCTCCGTCAGCACCTGCTGATACTTCAGCGGGGTCTGACCGGGGTCGGTCACCACGTAATCCTGGAAATAGATGATCTTTTCCATGTCCGCCGTCTTCATGCCCAGCAGCGTGCCCAGCCGGCTGGGCAGCGCCTTGAAGAACCAGATGTGCACGATCGGCGCGGCCAGGTTGACATGGCCCATTCGTTTGCGGCGGACGCGCGAGTGGGTCACCTTCACGCCGCAGCGGTCGCAGATGATGCCCTTGTGCTTGGTGCCCTTGTACTTGCCGCAGGCGCACTCCCAGTCGCGCTCCGGCCCGAAGATGCGCTCGCAGAAGAGCCCTTCCTTCTCCGGACGGTACGTCCGGTAGTTGATGGTTTCAGGCTTCTTCACCTCGCCGAACGACCAACTGCGAATGTCGTTGGGCGACGCGAGCATGATCTTCACGGACCCGTAATCGTTGATGCGATCGTATACGCTTTCGACCATTTTTCTCGGCTCCTCTTACGCCCTGCACCTTGAGGGACACTCCGGCACCAGCGCGTACATCAGAAAGAGCGTTTCTTTTCCAGTTGAATGTTCAGGCCCAACCCGCGGATTTCGTTGCACAGCACGTCAAAGCTGACGGGCGTGCCCGCTTCCAGCGTATTGGTGCCTTTGACCATCGACTCGTAGATCTTGGTCCGGCCTTCCACGTCGTCGCTCTTCACGGTCAGCAGTTCCTGGAGCGTATAGCTGGCGCCGTACGCCTCCAGGCCCCACACTTCCATTTCGCCGAAGCGCTGGCCGCCGGTGCGGGCCTTGCCGCCCAGGGGCTGCTGCGTGATCAGCGAGTAGGGACCCGTGCTGCGGGCGTGGATCTTGTCATCCACCAGGTGGTGGAGCTTGTTCATGTAGATGAAGCCGACCGTGACCTTCTGTTCGAACGGCTCGCCGGTGCGGCCGT
>PMYD01000040.1 GCA_003171335.1 Phycisphaerales bacterium | reverse complement strand
AGGGCCGGGTGAGGGTTCCGGCATCAAGGCCGGACGTACGACATATCCAGCCCCGCCTCGAACGCAATATCCTTCACCACTCCAACAAGGTTCCTCAGCACGCGGTCGTTTGTGAACCGCAGCACCTTGAATCCCTGCTCCTCCAAGTATCGGTGCCTCTTTTCGTCTGAATCCTCTTGTCCCTCATGGCTTCGCCCATCCAACTCCATCACAATCCGTACGTCGGCGCACAAGAAACCAACCACGTACGGTCCAACGGGCTGCTGGCGACGAACCTTCAGTCCGGCGCACCGCCGGCCGCGCAGCCGGCCCCAAAGCAGCCGCTCCGGAAACGTCGATTTCCGTCGAAGGGTGCGGCCTCGGCGGACCATGTGTGGCGAAGCGGGCGGTATGTTTCGAGAATCTCGTATCCCCATGGCTCTGTCCGGGTATCGCGGAACCCTCACCCGGCCCTTCGGGCCACCCTCTCCCGTAAGAGGGAGAGGAGTTAAGAGCCCACCCGCGCTCAATTTCCGCTGGGCGCGCCGTCGTCGGAATCGTACGGGCCGTTGGCAGGCGCCGTTCCGGTCACTTCCACGCGCTCGATGGCGCTGGCCTTGCCGGTCATCGGGTCCACCTTGATCATCACGGCCGCCATCCGCGGATCGCCCGTGGCCACCTCGTAGAACGTGGGCATGGTGGTGATGAGCGATTTGAGCACGCGGTCCTTGCGCCGGCCCAGGACGCTGTCATAGGGGCCGGTCATGCCCACATCGGTGACCACGGCGGTGCCGCCGGGCAGGATGCGGGCATCGGCCGTGGGCACGTGCGTGTGCGTGCCGAAGACGGCGCTGACGCGGCCGTCGAGGTGGTAGCCCATGGCGATCTTCTCGCTGGAGGCCTCGGCATGGAAGTCGATCACGCGGATGCGGGCCTCGGAGGGCATCTCCTTCAGCACGCGGTCGACCGCGTCCCAGGGCGAATCGCACGCCCGCATGTACATCTGGCCCAGCACGCAGGCCACGCCCACCAGGGCCTGGCCGCCCTTGGTCGAAACCGTCGTCCACTGCTTGCCCGCGGCGACCATCGCCAGGTTGGCCGGCCGGACGATCTGCTTGGACTGCTCCAGGGTGGGGATGATTTCCTTCTTGCGGTGGGCGTGGTCGCCCAGCGTGATCACATCCACGCCGTAGCGCAGGAGCTTCTGGTAGATCTGCGGGGTCAGCCCCGAGCCGCCGGCGGCGTTCTCGGCGTTGCAGATGACCAGGTCAATCTGGCGCTGCTTGATGAACGCGGCCAGATGATCGGCCAGCACGCCGCGCCCCGCTTTGCCCACCACATCGCCGATGCACAGAATTGTCAACTCGTTCAATGAAACTGCTTTCCAGGGCCCGCCAGGGGCCGGTTGATATCTATCTTATAGGCAAAGGGCGCCACTGCCAAGAAGTCTGTTAATCCGTTAATCGGTTAATCGGACTTGCGACCAGCGCCAAACCGCATCTTGCCGCCGCCGGTCTTGCAGCAAAACCATGAACCGGAATCGGATGAACCGATTAACGGATTACAGATTAACGACTTTCCAGCGGCAGTTTGGGGCCGCGGATGGCCGATGCTATTATCAGAAGAAGCGCACGAAAGGACCGTCATGATCGTTGTACACGTGACACACGAAGTGGTGGAGAAGATCGGTGGCATCGGGGCGGTGATCAACGGGCTGACCACGGCCCGGGCCTACCAGCAGGCGGTGGAACGCACGCTCCTGGTGGGGCCGCTCTTAAGCACCGAGCGCGGCGGCGAGCAGCGCCTCGGCGCCGATGCCAAGGTGCTCTACTCCAGCCTGGATGGCATCGACACCGGCGATTACGCCAGGAAGTTCAAGGCCATCGAGACCAGCTACGACGTGCATTTCATCTACGGCCGCCGGAAGATCGAGGATGTCTACGGCGAGGTGCCGGCCGATGTGGAAGTGCTGCTGGTGGAGGTGTTCCACTCCAACCACGAGCGGCTCAACCTGTTCAAAGGTGAGCTGTTCAAGAAATTCCACGTGCCCTCCAAGGATTTCGAGAAGGTCTGGGAATACGAGGAATACGTCCGCCTGGCCGAGCCGGCCTTCGAGGCCCTCCAGGCCCTGGGCTGCGGTGGGACGGCGGAAAACCCGGTGGTGTACCTGGCCCACGAGTACATGGGCATGCCGCTGGCGCTCAAGGCCGTGCTGCATGGCTCGCCCAACACGCGCACGGTGTTCTACGCGCACGAGGTGGCCTCCGTGCGGCCGCTGGTGGAGAAGCGCGAGGGCCACGACACGATGTTCTACAACGTGCTGGCCCGGCTGCTGGAAAGCGACCGCGTGCTGGAGGATGTGTTCCCCGAGGTGCTGACGAACTTCAAGCACGCGCTGGTCCGCGCGGCCCGGTACGTGGATCACATCTTCGCCGTGGGCGATTACGTGGAGAAGGAACTCCGCGTGCTGGAGACGCACTTCCGCTACCAGCCGATCCACCGCGTGTATAATGGCATTCCCGCGCGCAAGATCAACCTGGCCACGCGCAAGGCCAACAAGGCGCGCATGGCCCAGTACGCGCAGAACCTCTTCGGCGACCGGCCGGACTGGATTTTGGCGCACGTGGCCCGGCCGGTGCTCTCCAAGGCGGTCTGGCGCGACCTGGGCCTGCTGCACGCCATGGAGCCGCTCTTGAAGGAACGCAACGAGCGGGCGGTGTACTTCATGCTGGGCTCGCTTGGAGGCCAGCGGCGGCCGCAGGATGTGCTCCAGATGGAACGCGTGTACGGCTGGCCGGTGCACCACGAGGAAGGCTACCCCGACCTGTCGGGCGGGGAGGAAGGCCAGCTCGACCAGTTCGAGAATTTCAACCGCGACCACGACTTCTGCCGCGCGGTGTTCGTGAACCAGTTCGGCTGGGGCCGGGCGCTGTGCGGCCGCCGCATGCCGCCGGACATGAGCTTCCCCGATATCCGCCAGGGCACGGATGTGGAGTTCGGCATGAGCATCTACGAGCCCTTCGGCATCAGCCAGCTCGAGCCCTTGAGCTTCGGCGCTATCTGCGTGCCGACCAACATCTGCGGCTGCATGGGCTTCGTGCGGGCCGTCACCGGCGGTGCGGCGGTGCCCAACGTGCTGGAGGCCGATTACACCGACATGGGCCAGATCGTCTCGCTGGACTACGCCCGCAGCATCGGCATGGCCCAGCGCAACGAGATCGAGCAGCGCGAAAACGCCCGCCTGGCCGCCGAGCTGGTCACCCGCCTGCCGCGGAGCGATGGCGAAATCCGCAAACTCATGGAGTCCGGCTGGCAACTGGCCCACCAGATGAGCTGGGAGCAGGTCGTCACCCGCTTCATCATGCCCGCGCTGCGGGAAACGGAGAGTTTGCTGAACGCGAAATAAAGTCAACGAGGCAGGAGCGAAGCAACGGGAAAGACTTCCGGGGGTGCCACGGCTGTCCGCAGCCGTGCGCTGTGGAGAGCGCCAAAAAGATGAGGTCCGAAGGAATCTGAAAGACCCCCCGATCATCTGACTTTAGGATGCACTTGACCCTCCGCCCTCACTGGTTATCTTCAGGCGAATGCGGATACCCCCTCCCCGAAAGCGCTGCCGAAGACTTGACGAGCCCTGGCAGGCCCACCATCTGACGTTTTCCTGTTTTCGGCGGCAGCCATTCTTCCTCGGGCGGCAATCGCCAGACTGGTTCCTGGAATGTCTCGACACGGCCCGGCGGCTGGCAGGTTTCGATCTGTGGGCCTACGTGATCATGCCCGAACACGTGCACCTGGTCATCCTGCCTCACGATGAAGCCGCCATACGCGACATTCTTTTCCGTATGAAGCGCCCCATGACGGCCAAGGTGTTGAACTGGGTCACGGGCCACAACCCGGAATTTCTGATCCGTATGACACGGCGTCACGCCAATGGAACATCGACCTACCACTTCTGGCAGGCGGGTGGAGGGTACGACCGTAACCTTCGGTCGGCTCGAGAAATCTACGAGAAGATCGGTTACGTGCATGACAACCCTGTCAGGCGCAAACTCGTGCCAGCGGCGGAGTTGTGGACTTGGTCGAGCGCCCAGTGCTGGCTAACGGGTCAGCAAGGTCAGATTCGTCTGGATCTGGAGAGCCTGCCGGAATCGGGGGGCTGAGGGTTGGAACCTCATACCATCCGACCTCTAATACGGCTGATCGCACAGCGCACGGCTGCGGACAGCCGTGGCACCATTCCTAGTCCCTCTTATCGCCAATCCACCGTCAGCGGCTTTCGCGGCGGGATGGAGTGGTAAGTAACGGCCGGGTATCCGATCATGAGCCCGCCATGCATCACGTGCTCGGCGGGCAGGCCCATTGCCTCCTGCACGGCCGGCGAATTTCGCGCCCCCAGGTGCAGGAAACCCGCCCAGCAGGCGCCTAGGCCGAAGGGTTGGGCGGCCAGTTCCGCCGTCGTCATGGCGATGGTGCAGGAGCTGGCGGCCGCCGGGTCATCCTGGCGCGCGTAGGCGATCAGGACATGCGGCGCCCCGCGAAGGACCGGGTCAAGGCCGGCATCCCAGGCGGCAATCAGCGTGGCCGCGTTATAGCGGCCTGCCACCGCCTCATCCTTCTGCATCAGCCCGCGCATCCACTCGATCACGGCCAACGACAGCTTCTTCACTTCCGCGGGGTCGTACACGACCAGCCACTTGACCGATTGCGAATTCATGGCCGTCGGGGCGTATCTGGCCGCATCGAGGACCGCCAGCAGTGTTCCCTTCTCGACCGCTTCGGGTCGATACCGCCGGATGGATCGCCGGCCGCGGATAAGCTGCCCGACCACCTGGGCCGCGGCAACCCACCGGGCTTCCAGCGGCAGGCATTCGCCGGCCGCCAGCCCTTCGTGCCGCAACTGCTGCGTTGGACAGGCCGCCACGCAGTGTCCGCAGCGGAGGCATCGCTCGGCCGCCGTGCGGAGCGTGCGGGGGAAACGCGTGCCCATTACCACCAGGCCCATGGGACAGACCGCGGCGCACTGGCCGCACCGGGTGCATTGGGATTCTTCGATTGAGAGAAGGTTTGGCATAGGCAGCAACTTTCACCGGCGGGGGATGAATCACCCTTCCTGTTTTGCCTTTATCCCGTGCATCCCCTGCATCCCTGCTTCCTCTTTCCCCGCCTTGCTCTTTCGTTCCAGCGCCGCTTTGACCAGCCCGACAAACAGCGGGCTGGGCCGCAGCGGCCGGCTGGTCAGCTCGGGGTGGAACTGGACGCCGATGAAGAACGGGTGCACCTCCCGCGGCAGCTCCAGGATCTGCATGATCGGGTGGTGCGGGTGGCAGCCGGAAAAGATCAGGCCCGCCTGCGTGAGGGGGTCGAGGTAGCGCGGGTCCACCTCGTAGCGGTGGCGGAAGCGCATGCGCACCTGGTCGGCCCCGGGGAAGAGTTCGGCGGCCAGCGTGCCGGGCGTGAGGGTGACATCCTGGCCGCCCAGGCGCATGTTGCCGCCGAGGCCCTCGATCTTTTTCTGCTCGGGCAGGATATCGATCACCGGGTGCTTGCAGTCGGGGTCCATCTCGCTGCTGTTGGCGCCTTCCAGGTTGGCCATGTGGCGGGCGTATTCGACGACGGCCATCTGGAAGCCCAGGCAGATGCCCAGGTACGGCAGCTTGTTCCGCCGGGCGTGGCCGATGCAGGAGATCTTGCCCTCGCTGCCGCGCGTGCCAAAACCGCCGGGCACGATGATGCCGTCGACGGTCTCCAGCGCCTTGACCACGTTGCCATCGTGGATGTCGGTCGTGTCGATCCACTCCACGTTCACCTTGGCATCGTTGGCCACGCCGGCGTGCTCCAGCGCCTTGATGATGCTGGCGTAGCTGTCGCGCAGGGCGGTGTACTTGCCGGTGATGCCGATGGACACTTCCTGGCTGGCGTGGCCGATCCGCGAGCTGAAGCGGTGCCACTCGCTGGCGGCCCGCAACTCGTGGGCGGAATTGACCCGGCCGCCGAGGTTTAAGAGCTGCACCAGCTCGCTGTCGAGGCCCTCCTCGCGCATGATGCTGGGCAGCAGGTAGATGCTGGGCAGGTCGTGCATGGAAAAGACGCGCCGCATGGGCACGTTGGTGTACACGGCCAGCTTCTGGCGGACCTTCTCCAAGACCGGCTGCTCGGCGCGGCAGGCCAGGATATGCGGGTGAATGCCGAACTCCATCAGCCGCTTGATGCCAAGCTGGGCGGCCTTGGATTTCTGCTCTCCCAGGGCCGAGGGCGTCAGCACGTACGTCAGCGCCACGAAGACGACCGAGCCCTCGCCTTCCTCGTACGACAGCTCGCGCATGGCCTCGATGTAGAAGGCGTTTTCGATGTCGCCCACCGTGCCGCCGACCTCGATGAACACCACATCCGCGCGGCTGCGCACGGCCAGCTCGCGCAGGCGCAGCTTCACCTCGCCGGTGACATGCGGAATCATCTGCACATCGCGGCCGAGGTACGTGCCGGCCCGCTCCTTGGCCAGCACGGTGGAGTAAATCTGGCCGCTGGTGGCGAAGTTCTGGCGCGTCAGGTCCTGGTCGAGCATGCGCTCGTAGGTGCCCAGGTCCATGTCGGTTTCCATGCCATCATCGAGCACGAACACCTCGCCGTGGCGGAAGGGGTTCAGCGTGCCCGAGTCGATGTTGAGGTACCCCTCCAGCTTGATGGGCGAGATGCGAAGATGCTTGTCCTTGAGCAGCTTGGCCAGCGAGGAGGAAAAAATCCCCTTACCCAGCCCGCTTATGACCGTGCCAAACACCACGACGTATTTCGTCGAGCCGAGGGTGTAGCCGTCCGGGAGGGGGGTGTAGAACTCCGTTTCGTCCGTCCGGTCTTTGACCGAACGCAGCAGATCCATGGCATCGCTCATGGAGCCTTACTTTAGCCGTCCGACCGGGGGGAAGCAAGGAAAGCGTATTTTTGATTTTTGATTTTTGATTTGCGATTGAAAGGCTGACTAATTCATCCTTGGCAAGGATGGCGGCTTCCTGGAATCCGTATTCAAAAATCGCAAATCGCAAATCGCAAATTGGCGGGGGAAGAATTACGATAGAGCTTGATACAGGCTGTTGGTTTACTCGGGCAATTATGGAGATTTGAGATGGGCATCCTGTTTGGCAAGGACCGTTGGCTAAAGATCAAGGAGACGCATCGCGCCTGGTGGGCGGGTCAGTTGGAGCGGCCGCTGATCGTGTACCGCACCGAAGATGGCGACCCGGGCCGGCCGGAGCCCAAGACGCCGTTTCACTTCTTCATGGGCAACTACGACTTTTCCATCTCGGCCGACGCCATCGCCGACCGCTGGCACTGGGAGGTCAGCAAGCAGCGTTTTTATGGGGACGCCTTCCCCATGACCTGGCTGAATTTCGGCCCCGGAGTCGCGGCGGCCTTCATGGGCGCCAAGGTGACGCCCGCCGAGTGGACCACCTGGTTCCACCCGCCCCGCGAGCTGCCGATCACCGAGCTGCACTTTGAGTACGACGCCGACAACCCATGGTGGCTGCGCGTGCAGGAGGTGGCGCGGGCGTTCGTCAAGCGTTTCGAGGGCGATGCGCAGATCGGCATGACCGACCTGGGCGGCAACCTCGACATGCTTTCGACCTTCCGTCCCGCCGAGCGGCTGCTGCTGGACCTGATCGACCACCCGGAGGATGTCAAACGCTGCCTGTGGGAAGCGCACGAGCTGTGGCACCGGTACTACACGGAACTGAACGCCATCCTGCAGCCGGTCAATCCCGGCTATTCCGCCTGGGACGGCACGTTCTGCCCCGAGATGTACTACATGCTCCAGTGCGACTTCTGCTACATGATCAGCCCGGAAATGTTTGATGAGTTCGTCCGGCCCGAGCTGGAGGCGACCTGCCGGCGGCTGACGTATTCGATGTACCACCTGGACGGCATCGGCCAACTGCCCCACGTGCCCTCGCTGCTGAGCCTCGAACGTTTGGACGGCATTCAGTGGGTCATGGGCGAGGGCGAGCCGCGCAAGAAGGATTGGCTGGATTTGCTCCTCCGCATACGCGGCGGCGGCAAGAAACTGTGGCTCTCGTCGCTGCTGGGCATCCAGATCCTCGACCGCCTGGCCGACCGCCTGGGCAGCCTTAAAGGCTGTGTGTATCACGTAACGGAGGGCGAGCCGAAGGAGAAGGTCTTGGCGGCGATTAAGAAGTACGTGAAAGGTTGAAACTGGTGGGTGCGCGCCAAAATTGCGGCATGCGGTGGCATGCCCTCACGACGAAGGCCGCTTTAGCGGCCGAGGCGGGCGGGCATGTGCCTCCCGAAAAAGTGTGCGCCCCCATCTGCGCCCATGCCCACTCGCCTGGGGCTTTCGCCCCGGCCGTGAGGGCATGCCACCGCCTCCAGCCTTCTTCGGAGCCCTCATGATCGGCCCGCTGAACACGACCTTGGACTGGCAGAAGCACCCCGGCGACATCATCATCCTGCCGGTGGGGGCGTTTGAGCAGCATTCGTTCCATATGCCGCTGGATACGGACTGCATCCATGCGGAGTACTTCGCCAGGATGCTCGCCGAGGACCTGAACGCGGCGCTGCTGCCGGCCATGCATTTCGCCACCTCGCTGGAGCACACCGGCTTTCGCGGCGCCGTGTCGCTGCGGCCGGAGACGGCCATGCAGGTGATCCGCGATGTGGCCGATGAGGTGGAGCGGCAGAATTTCCGCATCCTCATCGTGGTCAACTCGCACGGCGGCAACTTCTTCCTCATCCCGGTCATCCGCGACATGAACCGGCTGGACCGGCCGCTGAAGATCCTGCTGGTCCATCCCTGGGACTTCGCCCACGCGAAACCGGCCGGCCCCAGCGCCGGCGCGGTCGGGCACGCCGCCGAGGATGAGACGTCCGTGATGATGGCCATCGCGCCCGACCTCGTGCACTTGGAGCAGGCCCAGGACTCACCGCCCAGGGCGGATGAACCGGTCCCGCTGATGCAGCGCGATTTGACCACCTTCGGGATCGGCCATTTCAGTGCGGCCGGCGTGACGGGCTATCCCTCGCGCGCCACGGCCGAGAAAGGCCGGGCCATTGTCGAGTCGATACGGAAAGGCATGCTGCCCGTCGTTCGCGACCGCATCGCCCGCCTGCGCGAGCAGCCGCGCTACGCCGGCGCCGGCGGCATCGCGGTGCGGGCGATGACTGAAGCGGATGTGCCGGGTGTGATGCACCTGAAAACGCTCGCCGGCTGGAACCAGACACCGGCCGACTGGCGGATGTTTTTGGCCGCCGCGCCGAAGGGCTGCGTTGTGGCCGTGCATAACGGACGGGTGGTGGGCAGCGCCACGCTGGTGTCCTACGCCGACCAGCTCGGCTGGATCGGCATGGTGCTGGTGGATCCCGCGTTTCGCCGCCTGGGCATCGCCACGCGGCTGATGAAGCACGCGATGGACACGCACGCGCAGTGCAGGACGATCAAGCTGGATGCCACGCCGGAGGGGCGAAAGGTGTACCTCAGCCTGGGCTTCGTGGACGAGTATGGCCTGCGCCGGCTGGTGACATCGTCGCTGCCCGCCGTGCCGGCGGCGGGGGACCAAGTCGCACCGCTGGAGGAGGCGGATCTGCCCGCGGCGATCGCGCTGGACCGCGAGGTCTTCGGCGCTGATCGCACGGCCGTCCTCTCGACGCTCTTCCACAATTCGCTCGCCTGCGCCTTCAAGCTCACGCGCAGCGGCCAGTTCCGCGGCCTGTGCCTCGGCCGGCCGGGCACGAACTTCTTCCAGGTCGGACCTATTCTCGCGGACACAGCCGAAGACGCGATCGCCCTGGCCAAGGCGGCGCTGCATCCTTTGGCAGGCCGGCCTGTTCTCATCGACGCCAGCGATGCAGCACCGGCCGCTTTCGCCGACTGGCTGACCGGCCTGGGCTTTACCCTCCAGCGCTCCTTCACCCGCATGTACCGTGGAACCAACGACTCTCCCGGCCAGCCCGTGCGGCAGTTCGCCGTGGCGGGGCCGGAGATTGGGTAAGAACAAGAATGGGCGAGCAGAGCCCACTGGTGCGTGGTGCCACGGCTGCGTCGTTTGCAGCCGTGCGCCGTGCCGCTCGATACCGCCAGAGGTTCGATGGAACCGGATCGATCTTTCGACTGCCCAGGCGCAGAGTGTTGAACTTGACGGCGTTCTCGCGGGCGATATCCTTGCACGCATGTGGGTCAAACCCCATCGAAAGCAATGCCGACGAATCGATGAGCCTTGGCGTGCGCACCATCTGACTTTTTCCTGCTTTGGGCGGCGGCCTTTCTTTCTGGGTCGCCAGTCACCCCAGTGGTTCTTGCAGTGTCTGCATGCGGCCCGGCGGTCGGCTCGGTTCGATCTGTGGGCTTACGTCATCATGCCTGAGCATGTTCACCTCGTAATCCTTCCGCACGAAGGCGCCAAAATCAGTGATATTCTGTATCGCATCAAGCGGCCCATGAGCACGAGAGTTGTGAGTTGGTTAAAGAAGAACAAGCCCGCGTTTTTGTCGCGCCTGGAGCAGCGCCATCCGGACGGGCGGGTGATGTATCATTTCTGGCAGGCCGGCGGGGGGTATGACAGGAATCTTCGGACGGCCCAAGAGATCTACGAGAAGATTCAATACGTTCACCAAAACCCTGTCCGGCGGAAGCTCGTGGCTACGGCAATGGAGTGGCCATGGTCAAGTGACCGAGCGTGGGAGACAGGCCAGGAAGGGCAAATTCCGCTGGACTTGAGTAGCTTGCCGGACGTGGGAGCGTAAGAGCACAGCGCCAGTTGGTTCCACGGGAACTGTCGCGTGGGCGAGGGCACGGCGCACGGCTGCAGACAACGCAGCCGTGGCACCACCAGATGATTTTTCTTGCCGTCGCGTTCGCCGGAGTCAAGAGCCGTTACCGCTTTGAAATGGTGAAATAGAACGTCGAACCCTCGCCGGGGGTGGACTCTACCCAGATCCTGCCCCCGTGGCGTTCGACGATGCGTTTGCACGTCGCCAGCCCGATACCCGTTCCGGGATACTTGCTGCGGTCGTGAATCCGCTCGAACATGATGAACGCCCGGTCCGCCTGGCGGTGATCCAGGCCGATCCCATTGTCCTGGACGGAAAACCCCCACTGCCCGCCGGCTTGCCGGGCGGCCATGTGGACAACCGGGGTTCGCGGGCCGCGAAACTTGATGGCGTTGCTCAGCAGATTCTGGAACAGCCGCATCAGCAGCGTGGGCGAGCCCTTGACCGTGGGCAGGGCATCCACCTGCACCATGGCCCCGCTTTCGGCGATCGCCGGCTGGAGGTTCTCCAGGACCTGGCACATCACCTCGCCGCAATTGACATCCTGGAGCGTCGTGTCCGATTCCACGCGGGAATAGGCCAGCAGATCCCGGATCATCTGCATCATTCTCTCGGCGGAATCCGTGGCATGGCCGATGAATTCGTTGGCGTGGGCATCGAGCTTTTCGCCGTATTGACGTTGCAGCAGTTCCAGGAACAGCGTGATGACCCGAATTGGCTCCTGGAGGTCGTGGGAGGCCACATAGGCGAACTCCTGGAGCTCCTGGTTGGACCGCGCCAATTGCTCCATCGCCGCCTGGGCCCTGGCGCGTGCGTTCCTCAAGCTGGACAGGAGAAGGGCGAAGGTGATGAACATTCCGCCGGCAATGCCCGTTTCCCACGCGGCGCTGGCAAGGCCGGAGTATTCGTACAGCCAGTAGCTTGCTCTGAACCAAACCCCCAGTGCGAGAAAAGACAAAATCAGCCCCGGCCACCGTCCGCCATACCATGCGGCTATGCCGATGGGCAGGAAGTAGAAAAGCAGGATGCTCAGCTTGCCGGTGGCGTAATCCAGGTAACCCACAAGGGCCAGGGCCAGGAGGCTGACGCCAATAGTCGCCCACAGCGGCGGCTTCTTGGTCCAGTCGCTTGGGCGCCTCGTGCCCGTGTCGTTATGAATTGTCATCGTACGCCTACCCCAGACATCAGGCATTATTGCTTTGGACAGAACCCCGCCAACAGAAGAGCCAGGAACTGACTCTACAAATAAGTCGCGGCGAGGGGCAAAAAAACAACCACCCGGCCGCCGGCGGCAGCGACGACGATTCACTCAGGCGCACTGCGGAAAAGCCATACACTGGCCTTCCGCAGTCCGCCTCTTACGGCGTATGAATCATCTTCCACCGCTGCACAAACGCCGCGTAGTCGGCCGGCGTGTCAATCCCGGCGTGGGCGGTGGGAACGGTGACCACCAGGATGCCGTAGCCGTGCTCCAGGGCGCGGAGCTGCTCGAGTTTTTCTGCCTTCTCGGCCGGCGCCTGCGGCAGGGCGATGAAGCGGCGCAGGAAGCCGGCGCGATAGGAATAGATCCCCAGGTGCAGGAAATATTGCACCTGGCCGGTGCGGTCGCGGTCGAAGGGAATCCGGGCGCGCGAGAAGTACAGCGCCCGCCCGCTGGGGCTGAAGATCACCTTCACCCGGTTGGGGTCATCCGCCCGGTCGGCCGGCAGGGGCGTGGCCAGCGTGGCCATGGGGAAGTCCGTGGGCGCATCCTTGGCCAGGTTGACCAGTTCGGCGATATAGGGCGGGGGAATCTCCGGCTCATCGCCCTGCACGTTGATGATGATGTCGGTGTCGGAAAGCCACAACTTCTCGGCCACCTCGGCGATGCGGTCGGTGCCGGTGGGGTGATCGGCGCGGGTGAGTATCGCATGGGCGCCGAAGCACTTGCATGCATCCATGATGCGCTGGTCGTCGGTGGCGACGATGACGTCATCCAGCCCCTTGGTCTTGCCCACCTGCTCAACGACATGCTGAATGAGATACTTGCCCGTCTCCTTCAGCAGGGGCTTGCCCGGCAGTCGTTGGCTCGCATATCGGGCCGGAACGACGGCAATCACAGTCATGAACAGCTCCTTCGCAGGCTGCAGGGCTTTAGGCTATAGGCTGTAGGCTGTAGCAAAGGCCGGGAAAAAACAACAAATTTCCGAAAGTTGCGACCCCCAAAAAAGGCTCTACGAGCCTACGGCCTGTATCGCCTCGACGGCAAGATCGACATCGGCGGCGGTGGTGAAGGGCCCGAAGCTCAGCCGCGTCGTGCCCTCGGGATAGGTGCCGATGGTGCGATGGGCCAGCGGAGCGCAGTGCAGACCCGGGCGGGTCAAGATGCCAAAGCGGCTTTCCAGGAGGTTGGCAAGCGCGTACGGCGCATGGTGGGCCAGGCGGATGCTGAAGACGTCGGTGCGGTACTCCAACTCTTCCGCGCTGGGTCCAAATACCGTCAAGGCGGGCACATCGGCCAGCCGGCAGAGGAAGCGGCGGCAGTGGGCGAGGCTTTCATTCCGGACATTTTCGACCCCGCGCTCGAGCAGCCAGGCGACGCCCTCAGACAGGCCGGCGATGCCGATGGCGTTATGGCTGCCGACCTCGTACTTGTCGGGCATTGACTCGGGCTGCACGGCCAGCTCGCTGACCGTACCAGTGCCGCCTTCGTGCATCGTGGGCAGCGCCGTATCGGCGCCGGGGCGAATGTACAGCACGCCCGTACCCAGCGGCCCGAGCAGCCCTTTGTGGCCGGGGAAGGCGACAAAATCCGCGCCCCAGGCCTGCACATCGATGGGCACGTGGCCGGCCGACTGCGCTGCATCGACCAGCAGCGGCACGCCCGCCCGCCGCGCCACGGCGGCGATTTGGGCCACCGGCTGAAGCGTGCCGGTGACGTTGGAGGCGTGGGCCACGGCGATCAGCCGCGTGTCGGGCCGGATGGCGCGGCGAAGGTCATCCACATCCACGAGTCCCGTGCGGCCGTCGCAGGGGAGGAACGTCGGCTCGATGAATCCCGCGGCCGCCAGGGCGTTGAACGGCCGCAGCACGCTGTTGTGGTCCAGGGCGGTGGTGATGGCGTGCGCCTTGGGAGAGGCGGCGTTGAGCAGCCCGTGAATGACGATGTTCAGGCCGTGCGAGCAGTTCAGCGTAAAGACGATCGTCTGCGGCGACTCGGCATTGATCAGCCGGGCGATGCGCTGGCGGCAGGTGGCCAGGATTTCCCCGCACGCCCGCGCCTCGGCATACGCCCCGCGCCCGGCCGAAGCGCCGCACTGCCGCGCAAAATTGGCCATGGCCTCGGCCACCGCCGGCGGCTTGGGGAAGCTGGTCGCCGAATTGTCCAGGTAAATACGTCGCATAAGCTGGTCGGTGCACGTTAGGGCGATCGGGTCACCTTTAAACCGTTTAAAGGTGGGTCGGGTTCTGTTATGGAATTCCTCCAACTTTAAACCGTTTAAAGTACGGTCAGGTTTTGTTAGGGCCGAATCCTCCAACTTTAAACCGTTTAAAGTTGTCGGATTGGGCGGTTATCGCAACCAAGAGCCCATGTTCCCTTATGCTCGGTCTGAACGTTACAGATAACGGACATGGCAACCGTTGCCAGGTCCATTATCCGTTACGTCAGGCCAGTCTCACGCCGGCATGGCCTTCAGCACGTCGAGCACAATCTTCAGGGCGGCCTCCAACTGCCCCTGCTCGATGGTCAGCGGCGGGGCCAGGCGGACCACGGTGTCGGCCGTCACGTTAATCATTACACCCTTGGCCAGGCAGGCGGCGACGGCTTCCTTGGCGGGCTTGGCCATCTCGATGCCCAGCATGAGTCCCTTGCCGCGCACCTCGCGAACGTTGGGCAATTTGGCGGCAGCGATCATCTCGCGGATCCGCCGTTCGAGCTGATTGGCCCGCTCGACCAGTCCTTCGCTTTCGATAAGCTTCATCACCGCCGCACCAGCGGCGGCGCACACGGGGTTGCCGCCCAGGGTGCAGCCGTGGGTGCCGGGGGTGAGCACCTGGTCGAAGCCTTCGCGGGCCACGCATGCGGCCACAGGCACGCCGCCGCCCAGGGCCTTGCCCAGCGTGATCACGTCGGGCGTGATGCCGTAATGCTGGTAGCCGAACCACTGGCCCGTCCGCGCGGGGGCGGTCCACACCTCATCGCAAATAAGGGTCAGCTTATGCCGGTCAGCCAGCTCGCGCAGGCGGGCCAGGAAGCTCGCCTCGGGCAGGTGGATGCCGCCTTCGCCCTGGATGGGCTCAAAGATAATGCCGGCCGTTTCCTTGTCGATGGCCCGCTCCACGGCGGGGGCATCGTTAAAGGGCACGTACACGCAGCCGGGCACCATGGGCTCGAAACCCTCGTGAAACTTGGTCTGGCTGGTCATGCTCAGCCCGCCCATGGTTCGCCCGTGGAAGCCGTGGGTAAAGCTGATCATCTTGTAGCGGCCCTTGCCGGCGGCGCGCCGGGCGAGCTTCAGCGCCGCCTCGTTGGCCTCGGCGCCGCTGTGGCAGAAGAAGACGCGCCCCGCGCCGAAGCTGTGGCGGATGATCCGCTCGGCCAGTTCCACCTGCGAGGGCCAGGTGAACAGGTTGCCCACGCACATCAGCTCGCCCGCCTGGCGGCGGATGGCCTCGACCACGGCGGGGTGGCAATGCCCCATGGCCGCGGCCCCGAAGCCGGCGAACAGGTCGATGTACTCCCTGCCGGCCGCATCGCGCACCGTGGCCCCGGCAGCGCTGACAATCGCCACCGGCAGCCGGCCGTAGTTGGCCATGAGGTACTTCTGCGTGCCCGTCATCAACTGTTCGTTGGTCATTGCCCTTCTCCTCTTGGGTGGCACAGGCTTTTAGCCTGTGTCCCACTGGCCACAATGCCCAGTCTCAAAACCTGTGCCACGTGGAAAAAGAAGGTTTTATGACTCTTTCTCCCCCCCGTCAAGCGCGATAGAATCCGTAGTGCTGTCTCCGGCGGCTTTGGAATGGGCGCCGGCGGCCGCCGTCCCGCGCCACGAATGAGGAGCCCACACGATGCGCACGATCATCGCCTTGACCTTGGTGCTCAGCCTCGCCGCCGCCGCCTTCGCCCAGGCGCGCAAACCCGCCGGCCCCAACCCCGGCCAGTCCATCGCCGGCGCCTCGAAGGAGCTCGATGATGCGCTCCAGGGCAACGACGCCATGCTCCAGACCGCCGGCAGGCAGATCCTCAGCGACCTGAGCAAGGGCATCGACCTGACCAGCCTCACCGATGCCGACTACGCCCTGTATGCCCAGGCGGCGGTCCGGGCCTCGCTGATGGCCGGCGATCCGACCGGCGCGATGCGCATCGCCGATGCCTGGGTGCAACGCAATACGGACACGCCTGACCCGCGTGCCCTGCGCGCGGAAATCGTGGCCCGCATGGCCGAGCCGCAGGCCCGCGGCATCGAGATCTACATGGGCATGCTGAATAAGCCGCCCTACGCGGGCTATAAACCCTGGCTGGACTACATCACGCCGCTGACGAAACTCGGCGGCCGCCAGCCGGCGATTGCCCTGCCGCTGGAGGGGGGGGCCACCTTCAAAACGGAGACCATGGGTGCATCGGCGGCCGTGCTGTACTTCTGGGCCCTGGCGCCCGCCGGGGAGAAAGCCGCGGCCGAGGACCTGGCCCGTCAGAACGCCCTGCTGACCAAGTTCGGCCCGGCCGGCGTGACGGTCATCGGCATCAATCTGGACGACGCGGCGGCCGCGCCGGCCGCCAAGAAATTCGCCGCCGACCAGAAAGTCCAGGCGGTGCAGTTCTATATGGCCGACAACCCGGCGGCCTGCCCGGCGCCCAAAACCATTCCGGTGATGGCCGTGCCCACGGCGGTGGTGCTGGGGGCCCGCGGGCGGCTCATGTTCGCCGGCGACCCGCGGGTGCCGGATGTGGCGCCCGTCCTGAGCTGCGCCCTGTTTGAAATTCAACAGCAGCAGCAGGACGCCAGGGAGCATCGCGGCGGCGAAGGGTTCATGCAGCCGTCCTTCTCCATGGCCGCCCCCGACCCCAACGTAGCCGAGGCCGCCGCCCAGAAACTGTACGACGACGGCCTCAACCAGGCCATCCTGGGCCACGCCACCCACAACAACGTCATTCTCCAGAAGGGCCTGGACTCCCTGCGCAAGTGCGCCGACCAGTACCCCACCACCAAGTACGCCCAGCAGGCCAAGGACAAGATCCAGCAATACACGCAGTGATGGCAAGAAGCAGGCTGTAGCCCTTTGGCCTGGAGCCTTCCCAAAGCTGGACGCGCCCCCCGCGCGGCCGTATGATCCTGGGCGGTAGAATCCTGCGCGCTGTGCGGCAGGGCGCGGGCAAATGGAAAGAAGGGGCGCATGAAGCGTTGGGCGGGCCTGGTATTGGCGATTTTGCCTGTGGTGGCGGCATGTCCGGCCGCCGCCGCGGAGCCGCCGCCGGGCGTGCACATGCAGGAGGTGGTCGTCGGCTTTGACGGCCTGTATCGCTGCGGGCATATGGTGCCCATCTTCGTGCTCATCAATAACCCGCTCCAGGCCCCCTTCGGCGGCGAGCTTCAGGCCACGCAGCGCGATGATGACGGCGACTCCATCCGCTGGCGAGCCGAGGCGGCCATCCGCCCGCGCGGCCAGGAGTGGCGAATGGTGCTGGTCTGCCCGCGGCATGACGGGTTGGAAACGGTGCGGGTGAACCTGGTCGACGTGGCCGGCGGCGCCGCCAAGCCCGTCGACACATGCGACCTGGTCGGCCTGGATGAGCATTCGCGGGCCATGCTCCGCAGCCTCCCTAACCCGATCGACCGCGAGCGGCGCGTCGTCGGCATCATCGGCAATTCCATCGGCCACTCGCTGGCGGGGCTCAGCACCATTGTTGCCGGCCAGACCGGGGCCATTACGGGCGAGCCGGCCAAGCTGATTTCGATGCCCCTGGAGCGGTTTCCCGCCCTGTGGCAGGCGCTGGACAGCGTCGATGTGATCTACTGGGACGACGCCGACCCCAGCGTGCTCGATATCGAGCAGCAGCGGGCCCTGTCGCAGTGGGTGTGGCGCGGCGGCCAACTCGTGGTGGGGCTGGGCATCAAGAGCCAGGGCCTGGTGGGCTCCGACAGCGAACTGGCCCGCCTGCTGCCGGTGGATGTGCTGACGACCTCGCAGCGCGTAGCCAACCTGCACCCGCTGGGGCGGGCACTGCTGGGGCGGTATTACGGCAACAACTTCTCCGAGCCGGCCACCGTGGTCGCCGTTCACCCGCGAGCGGGCGTGCGGCCGTGGCTGTCGCCGGCCGACCAGGGGCGCAGCGACCTGGGTCCGCCCCTGCTCTTTCGCGCGGACCGCGGGGCCGGCAGCATCACCGTGATGTGCACATCCCTGGAGGGCGGCGGCTTCGACCGGGCCACCCCCGACGAGCTCGCCGCCCAGGCACGCCTGCTGGGTTTTAACATCACGCGCAGCGGCAACAACAGCCAGGGCGGTTACGGCTACAACGAGATCTCCCTCACCTCGGGCATCTCCGATTATCTCGCCAGCGGCGGCTCCAACTGGCTCATCGTGCTGGCGGTGCTGATGTTGCTGGCCTACGGCCTGCTGGCCGGGCCGGGCACGTGGCTGTACGCCCAGCACCGCAACCAGCGGCACCTGAGCTGGTGGTTCTTCGGCGCCGTCGTGGGCGCCGCCACGCTGGCCAGCCTGCTGCTGTCGGTGGTGTCGATCCGCGGCGTGGCCGTGAGCAGCGCGGTGGTCCTGGACCTGCCGGTCAATTCCTCCTACGCCGTCTGCCGCGGCTACCTGGGCCTCTATGAGCCGGCACACAGCACCAGCCTGGTGGAGCTGATGGGCGACCCCGCCGGCAGGCTGATCCCGATGATCGAGCCGGATGTGCGCGACCTGGCGACGTACCCGGATGTCCGCGAGTACGACATCCGCCAGGACTCGCTCACCCAGCTTGCCCCGCCGGTCCGGCGGACGGTCAAGCAGCTTGCCATCGATTGGCGCGGCGAGGCCGGCGGTGCGGTGCACGTCGATGGCCCGCTGAAGGTGTATTTTGACCCCAATTCAGCGAAATGGCAGATTGCCGGGTCCCTCCGTAACAGCCTGCCCGTGGACCTGTCCCACGCGCGGCTGGTGTTCCTGCCGCCGTTCATCGCCCCGGGCCTAACGACGGAAAAGGCGCGCCCGCTGACGGATACCGACGCCCTATGGTGCCGCGTGGTTGACCTGGGCGACATCGCCAAGGGCTCCAGCCTGGTTTTCGACTCCGCCGCCGGTCCTTCCGGCCGCGCGCTCAAACAGCAGAGCCTGCATGATGGGCAACGCAGCGCCGTCGGCACGGGCCTGGCCGCCTTGGCCGGCGGCCATCCGTTCCTGGAGCGCACGCTGATGCTTTCGACGCTGTCGTTGTTCGACCAGCCCGAGGCCGCGCAGGCGAACAACTACATGAACGAGTCGCGTTCCGTGCGGCGGGGGGCGCTCTTCAAGTTCGACCGCGGCGACGAGATTGCCGCCGGCAAGGTGCTGCTGATCGCCGAGGCGCGGGATTTCCTGCCCGCCGAGATTCGTGTAAGTCATGTGACCGTGCCGCACAGCGGCTCGACCGTCGTTCGTGTCATTTTGGATTGCCAGGTTGGAGACTAGGGGCGATACGATGCCTTTTGCCTTTTCCAATTAACTAATTAACGGATTAACCAAGAGCGGAGCGACGGAGTCCTGCGTAGCCTTGGCGAAGCAGGAAGCGAGCGGACCTCTTCTATGGCCATCATCGAAACCATCAACCTGACCAAGCGCTACGGCCAGCTTCTGGCGGTGAGCAACCTGAACCTGTCCATCGAGCCGGGCGACTGCTACGGCTTCATCGGCCCCAACGGGGCGGGCAAGACCACCACCATCCGCATCCTGGCCACGCTGCTTCAGCCCACCTGGGGCGAAGCGCGGATCTGCGGCCACGTGATCGGCTACGAGAGCCGCAAGATCCGGCCCATGATCGGCTACGTGCCCGACAGTTTCGGCGCATACGAGGACATGGTGGTGCAGGAGTACCTGGAATTCTTCGCCGCCGCCTACGGCATCACCGGCAAGGCCCGCGAGCAGGTGGTGCACGATGTGCTGGAGCTGACCGACCTGGCCTTCAAGCGCGATGCCCTGGTCAACGGTTTGTCGCGCGGCATGCAGCAGCGGCTGTCGCTGGCCCGCGTGCTGCTGCACGACCCCAAGGTGCTGCTCCTGGATGAGCCGGCCAGCGGCCTGGACCCGCGGGCCCGCATCGAGATTCGCGAGCTATTGAAGGAACTCAAACGGATGGGCAAGACCATCCTCATCTCCTCGCACATCCTGCACGAGCTGGCCGAGCTGTGCAACAAGATCGGCATCATCGAGCGCGGCGAGCTGATCTTCTCCGGCACCGTCGCCGAGGCCGTCCGGCGCAGCCGCACGGGCACGATTCTGCACGTGGATGTCACCACGCGCATCGCCGAGGCGGCGGCGCTCCTGGGCCGGCTGCGCGGCGTCAAAGAAGCCACGCAGCAGGATGGGCACATCCAGGTGAGCCTGGAAAGCGATGCCGAGGACATCTCCGCCATCGCCCGCGCGCTCCTGGATGCGAACATCGGCATCCGCGAAATCCGCCCCGAGCCGGTGAACCTCGAGACGGCATTCATGCGGCTGACGAAGGGGCTGGTGCAATGAAGCATCCCGGATAGATGCGGCGCAAATAGCATTCATGCGGCTGATGAAAGGATTGGTCCTGTAGAGCATCCCGGAGGGATGCTGCGAAAGTAGCCCAGCACTTCCAGTGCTGGGGATTAATACGGCCCCAAGCGATGCGTCCCGGAGGGACGCTTGAAATCGTTCGCGGGCTCGCGCCGCGATGAGCCTGCCGCGGGAGAGTTCCACGTGTCCCATACCTACATCTGGTGCCGCACGCACCTTATCTTCAGCACCAAAGATCGTCGCCGGCAGATCGCGCCGGACTTGCAGAGCAGGCTCTGGCCCTACCTGGGGGGCATCGCCCGCGAGAACGGCCTGCATGCCATGGCCGTGGGGGGCGGGGAAGACCACGTGCACATGCTTTTGGGCCTGTGCGCCACGCTTTCGCTGTCTTCCAGCCTCCAACGGATCAAAGGCGCCTCATCGAGGTGGGTGCATGAGAACTTTCCCGATCTCGGCTGTTTCGCCTGGCAAGAAGGGTATGGCGCATTCAGTGTCAGCCAATCGCAGGTGGGGCGCACGATCCGATATATCCAGGGTCAGGAGGAACACCATCGGCGAACCAGTTTCGAGGAGGAGTTTGTTGCCTTTCTGAGGCGGTATGGCATGCCGTACGATCCCCAGCGCGTGTTTGGGTGATTCATCCGTCCCTCCGGGACGGATCCTTCGGGGCCAGCAAACCCAGCACTGAAAGTGCTGGGCTAGCTTCCCAGGGTCCCTCCGGGACCGGTAAAGAGGGATTATGCGCATGTGAGGGGGGTGCAGATCTGCGTGTACGTTCGTGCCGACATGACGTGATTCGGCTGTCAATTTTCTGCCTTGACTTTTTCCCGAAGCGCGGTACACTCTACGCGCTTCTCCCCGCTCTGTGGGCGCGGCGGGTAGTCCAACGAAACGGGCAGGAGCGATTTCGCTCTTCGCATCTCTTGCCCCAGGCCGTCTCGGCCAAGTGCCAATAACCCAGGCTCCGTCCGCGCGGCGGCTTTACCGGCGCGGGCACATTGGCATTTGCGGGAGAAGCACCATGCTTAGGTATTGCTCGGCGTTTTTGTGCATTTTCGTGGCCACCGGTCTGGCCCGCGCGCAGACCCCGACCGTCAACGTGTGGATGACCACCAATCCGGCCGCTGGAACCTGGCAGCTCTTGGCCACCGATTCCAACGACAATGGCGGCATCTCCGCCTTCGCCCTCGACTTGCAGGGTTGCGCTACAGGGACGATCAACGCTCCATGTGCAGAAGACTTCAGTACGATGGTCTTGCGCGGGTTCACCCAGCACGGCGTGACCGTCGTTACCAGCGGCATTTACGAGTACTTTGGCGGCCAGAACACCACGGACCCCAATAGCCTGATCTGGGGCGTGGGCCAGGTGGCTGGCAGAATCCCCGGCGCTCCGCCAAGCATCCCGGACACCACCTGGGGCTGCCCCGTTCTGCTGGCCTCAGGGACCTACGCGGCCGGGCGAGTGCCGACGATTCTGAATACCTCTGACAACAAGGCCTCCGTGAATGATTTCACCGCCAACGGCGGAGCCACGTGCCTGTCGGCCCAGGTCGTGATTGTCCCCGAGCCGGCCACGCTGGCGTTTCTGGCCCTGGCGGCTCTTGCGCTGAGGCGGCGGCAGCGAGTTTGACCATTCGAATGCATGGTGCCACGGCCGCGTGGTCTGCGGCCGTGCGCCGGAAGCGGCCATAAGGCACAACGGTGCCACGGAAGCGGGGCAAGGGTTGGCCGGGGAGCAGCTTAAGCCGCTGCCTTGGCACCGCCTCCCTTATGTCGCGAGCACGGCGCACGGCTGCAAACGACGCAGCCGTGGCACCCGGGGAACTTTCCTGGCGCGCGCCTGCGAGCATGCCACCCCAAAAAGATTGACTTTCCGCCCGCGCGCGATACGCTACCTGCTGTCTTGCGGCTTTTTTGGCGTTGGGGAGGCGTATGACCGATAGGCGGCGATGATGCTCCGGCATGTCCTGATTAACCAGTTGACGGATTAACCAAGAGCGAGCGCAGCGAGCGGACCTGCTTCTCTATGGCCTGGGTGACGGACAATCCGTTCTGGCGGCTGCTGCCGGGCAATCCGATCTTTGTCCGCGTGGTCGAGACCGCGGCCAAGCGCGGCCGGCATGCCGCCATCCGCATTTCCTACCTGGCGGCGCTCTTAGCCGTGGCGCTGGTGCTGGTGCTGCACAGCCTGTCGGCGGGGGGCACGCTCACCGATTTGTCCCGCCGGTCGGCGTTCATGTTCACGGTCATCTCGTTTGTGCAGCTTGCCATGGCCTGCCTGATGGCCCCGATCTTCATGGCCGGGGCGATCACGCAGGAGAAGGACAACCAGACCTACGGCGTGCTGCTGACCACGCCGCTCTCCAACGCGCAGATCGTCCTGGGCTCCCTGGCCAGCCGGCTCTTCTTCGTGCTGATGCTGCTGGCCAGCGGCATTCCGGTGTTCCTGATCACGCAGCTTTTCGGCGGCGTGTCGGGTCGGAGCATCCTGCTGAGCTTCATGATCGCCGCGGCCACGGCCATCTTCACCGGCGCGCTGGCGGTGACCATCGCGGTCATCCGCGTGGGCACGGGGCGAACGATCTTCGCCTTCTACCTGGCCTTCGGGCTGTACCTGGCCTCGGTGTGGATGCTGGCCCGCGTGCCGGCCGTGGCGGTGGCGGGCATTCCGGCCAACTCCACCACGTGGGTTACCGCACTGCACCCGTTCCTGAGCCTGATGGTCGTTCTGAACATCACCCCTGCCCCCGATCCGGTGCTGCTGCCCAAGGCCTCGTGGCTGGCGCGGCTGTGGGTGTGCTGGCCGCACTACGCCTATGTGTGCTGGACGCTGGGCGGCAGCCTGCTCATGGTGCTGTTGGGCACGATCTTCGTCCGCTGGTCGCAGTCGCGCACCCGCGTCGACTGGCGCAGGAAACTGCTCTCCTGGCTGCTCGGGGGCCAGGAGCGCCGCCGGCCGCGCAGCGTGTGGAATAACCCGGTGGCCTGGCGCGAGGCGGCCACCAGCGCCTCGGCCGGCGGGCGCGGCATCCTGCGCTGGCTGTTCCTCATCCTGGGCCTCACCGCCGGGGTGCTGCTGTGGATCGGCTACGCCTGGGGCTGGTTCAGCAACACGACGATTCGCGCCCTGCTTCAGTCGGTGCTGTGGGTGGAGCTGACCATCGTGCTGCTGGCCTTGTGCAACGTCTCGGCCAGCGCCATCACGCGCGAGCGCGAGGATGGCACGCTGGACCTGCTCCTGGTCACGCCGATCACGAGCCGGTACTACCTCTGGGGCAAGCTGCGCGGGCTGATGAGCTTTGCCGCCATTTTGCTGATCGCACCCGTGGGCACGGCGGTCCTGTTTTGCATCCAGGACCTGCTGGGGCCGGCGCACCATTATTCCGGCGGTCCGTCGGCGGGGCCGCTGCCGGGCGTGCCGGTGGTTTCACCGGCCGGCGTGCTGGCGCTGGCGGCGACGATGCTGTCGTTCTGCGCGCTGGCGGTGATCGTGGCGCTGAACATGTCGCTCAAGGTCCGCCGCACGATCAGCGCGGTCATGGCCACCGTGGCGATCATCGGCGTGGTGGGCGTGGGCGGCTCGGCCTGCGCCCTGTCCATGAGCCACGTCGAGATGGCCGGGCCGCTGGTGGCGATGGTCAGTCCATACGTGACGATTCACATGGTCGTCTCCACATCCGAATTCGCCGGCCGGGGCTGGTCGCCCGAGTACTGGTCGCAGCTCCAGCCGACGATGCTGGTTCACTCCTTCATCGCCTGCGGCGCCTTCAGCCTGGTCGTGTGGGGGATGTACAACTCGATGGTCAAGACGTTCGATATGATCATCCGGCGACAAAGCCATTAAGCCTAAGCCGGCCTGAAGGGCCGGCAAATCCCAAATCCCAAATTCCAAATCCCAAACAAGCGGTTCGACCGCCCTGAGCGGCTCACCGCCGAAGGGCTCCAAATCCCAAAGGGGAACAAAAAGGTTGTGTTGCGCAGAGACTTCCCGCTGAACATTGGAATTTGGTGCTTGGAATTTGTTTGGGATTTGGGATTTGGAATTTGGGATTTCGGCCGGTGTGGCATCCTCACTATTCGCAGACTCTGCTTCCCCGGCGCATACTCTACTTCCCCGGCCGGCTGGTCGTCTCCGGGTGCAGCGCATTGTAGAGATCTTGGAGAATTCTCGCCTCCGTCGCATCATTATGGCCGACGGTCTGCCAGGCCTCTTCCTGCTCGGCGGTGTAGGGGGCGTCCTTCTGGTAGGGGGGCGGGCTGGGATAATCGTAGCCGCTGATCCAGGGATCCATCATCCGCCGCTGCGGGGCTTCTCCGTGCTGCACGATGATGCTCACGTCGGCCCACACGGCGTTTCCCTCGCTGCGCAGGCGCAGCACGGCCAGCTCGCGTGCGGAGCCCTTGGAAAGCAGGCCGGCCGTGGCGCCCCTCATCACCTTGGGGTCGCAGGTGAACTTGTGGGCGTACTCATCCACCTCGGCGATGCCGTAATACTGGCCCATCACATCGCGGGCGGCCATCATGGCGGCGGGCATCTCCACATTGCCCAGCGAGATCGATCGGTAGCGCGTGCTTTCCTCGCAGCCGGCCAGCATCGCCAGGCCAACGGCCGCCGCGACCAGACGCAGGATCATGGGTTCTCCTTTCGGCAGATGGTATTCAGCCTAGAGGCCTGCGGGGCACAAGTCAAACGGAAGGCTGTAGGCTGTAGGCTGTAGGCTGTAGGAAAGGCGGGAAAGAGGCCGCTCGTTTTCTCCGGCCGTACCTACAGCCTACAACCTACAGCCTAACCCCCGAATTCCTTGCCGCCGCTTCGCTTACCGACCCGCTCGATTTGACTCGGCCCCCGTCGCGTGCGAATAATCCTTCAGGCACGGTTCGCGTGAAACTACTGAAAGTGCCTGGTAACGCGACACGAGCCCTAAAGGCCCGTGCCAACAGAGATGAGTGGGAGGTTCCTATGGCCGACTTAGCAACGACTTATATGGGGATTCCGCTTTCCAGCCCGGTGCTTGTGGGGGCCTGCTCGCTGTCGGGGCGGCTGTCAACGATCCAGGAAGTGGAAGAGGCCGGGGCGGGGGGGATGGTGATCAAGTCGCTCTTCGAAGAGCAGATCATGGTCGAGGCGCTGCGGCTGTCGGAGCAGTTGGCCGTCGGCTCGGAGCGGTTCGCCGAGTCGCTGACGTACTTCCCGCCGCTGGAGCACGCCGGGCCGCGCGAGCACCTCATGTGGGTGGCCAAGAGCCGCAAGGCGGTGCGCATGCCGCTGTTCGGCAGCCTCAACGCCGTCAGCCCCGACGGCTGGGCGGGATTCGCCAGGCAGCTCCAGGACACCGGCGTAGATGGCCTGGAACTGAACACCTACGCCGTGCAGACCGACCCCGATCGCGCGCCGCAGGATGTCGAGAAAGATCTGTACGACACGGTGCAGAAGGTGGTGGAAGAGGTGTCCATTCCCGTGGCCGTCAAGCTCAGCCCGTTCTACACGAACCTGATTCACGTGGCCAACGAGTTGGACCATCGCGGCGCCCGGGGGCTGGTGCTTTTCAATCGCTTCGTCCAGCCGGAAATCGATGAGGAGAGCCAGACGTTGCGTAACGCGATGAATCTCTCGCGCCCCGAGGATTCCCGGCTGCCGCTGCGGTATATCGCGCTGCTGCACGGGCGGGTCAAGGCCGACCTGGTGGCCTCGACCGGCATCCACGCCGCCGGCGGCGTCGTGCGGCAACTGCTGGCGGGGGCCACGGCCGTGCAGGTGGTCTCGACGCTGTATCTCCACGGCGTGGACCAGCTCTCGAACATCAACGCGGAACTGGCCGGCTGGATGGACCGGCACGGCTACGCCACGCTGGCCGATTTCCGCGGCAAACTCAGTCAGGAGGATGTGCCCGACCGCTTTGCCTTCGAGCGGGCGCAGTATGTGGAACTGCTGATGCAGCAGACGTGAAGCGGCAATGTGGCGATATGGCCGACTGAGGAATTTCCCCAGTCGACGCCGCCATCGGTGCTGAGGCAGCGTACCGTCGTAAGAGGCATTCAGTTCATCACGGGAATGAACTGGTTGAAGGTTTCACTTCATGACGGTCATGAAGTGAATGAGGGAATTGTGTAGCCAGGGGCGAGGACCTACTACATATTGTGTATGGTTGCCTCCTGAGCAGGATCACGCGGTCAACTTGACCACGTGAATGAAGCGTTTCTGCCGGTTGCTGCCGCATTTGGACGAGAATTCTTGTGTCTTCCGTCAAATCGCCAGAGTTATCACGCCTGCGGTCTTATCTCCAGCGGTCTTTGCTTACCTGGTACGGCCGCCACGCCCGCGACCTACCCTGGCGGCGGACGAAGGACCCCTACCGCATCTGGCTGTCGGAGATCATGCTCCAGCAGACGCAGGTGGCGACCGTACTGCCATATTACCGCCGGTTCTTGAAGGCCCTGCCGACGGTGAAAACCCTGGCGAAGGCCAGCGAAGATGAGGTCTTCAAGCTGTGGGAGGGCCTGGGCTATTACAGCCGGGCGAGGAACCTGATGCGTGCGGCCGCCGTCGTGGTGGGGGAGCTTGAAGGCAAGTTCCCGGATACGGTCGAGGGGTTGATGGCCCTGCCGGGCGTGGGGCGTTACACGGCCGGGGCGATCGCCAGCGTGGCTTTCGGGAGAGCCGCGCCGGTGGTGGATGGCAACGTCAAGCGCGTGTACGCGCGGCTGCTGGGCATTCGCCGGCCGCTGAATCAGGCCGCGGCGCAGGACCGGCTGTGGCGCATCGCCGAGGAGCTTTTGCCCGCCAGGCGCGCAGGCGATTTCAACCAGGCGCTGATGGACCTTGGGGCGACGATCTGCCGGCCGCGGCAGCCGGCGTGCGATGAATGCCCCATCGGCCGGCTGTGCGATGCCCGCCGCGCGGGCGATGCCGACCGCCTGCCGGTGCGGATGCGCCGCAAGGCGCTGCCGCATTACGCGATCGTCGCCGGCCTCATCGAGCGCCGCGGGCGCTACCTCATCGGCCGCCGGCCGGCGGGGGGCCTCCTAGGCGGGTTGTGGGAGCTGCCCGGCGGCAAGGTCGAGGCCGGCGAGACCCGCGCGGCGGCGCTCCAGCGCGAGATTCGCGAGGAAGTCGGTCTGGCCATCGCGGTCGGCTCCCACGTGGCCAGCGTTTACCATGCCTACAGCCACATGACCATTGACCTGCACGTCTATCGCTGCACGGTTTCGGCCGGCCGCTGCCGGCCGCACGTGCACACGGAATTGAAGTGGATCACGCCGGCCCAGTTCTCGCGCTATGCCTTCCCGGCCGCCAATCGCAAGGTTTTTGCGAGCGTCAAACTGTAAGAATGTGCATGAAAATGTGGCATGGGCGTCTCGCCCGTGGCGGCGCAAGAAACGGCCGGATTCACGGCCAAGATGGCCGTGAGACTCACGGGCGAGACGCCCGTGCCACGATCAGAGCCGGACGAGCCGCTTTTCGCGATGATGTTCGCCTCTTTTACCCGCAATTTTCCGGTTGTCTTTGTTATGATGTTTGCAACAGGCCTACGTATTGCGCCAGATGCCAAGGGGGCCAAGAGGCCAGGAGCGGCGGTCGTAGCGCCAGACGACTCAAAAGAAGCATGAACGATATTATCTTCACCTCGGCGGCTGCCACGGATGGCCGGCTGCCGCGAGTACGCCGGCTGTTCTGGACCATCGCTGGCAGTTGCGCCCTGGGCGGGCTGTACGCGGGCCGAATCAGCCGGTCGTGGATCCGCTTTGCGCGGCTGGACATGCCGCTACCCAACCTCGGTGCCGCCCTGGAGGGCGCCAAGCTCATTCACATCAGCGACTTACACTGCTCGCCTATCGTCATGGAAGGCTACCTGCGGCAGATTATCCGCCACCTGAACGATGAGCGGCCGGCCTTTGTGGCCATCACGGGCGATTTCGTCACCGGCGGCACGCATTACGCCAAGCGCGTGGCCAGGCTGCTCGGCGAATTGCAGGTGACCGATGCCCGCATCGCCTGTCTGGGCAACCACGACTTCGGCATCTATCACCCGCGCGGCCACGGGCTCATGAGGCAGCTTCCCGGCTACCTTTCGCGGCGGCTCTTTGACGCCGGCGTGCACACGCTGCGCAACCAGCACGCCATTTTCCGCCGCGGCGACGATGCCATCCAGTTTGTCGGCGTCGATGACATGTGGTCGGACGACTACAGCCCCGAGGCCGCCTTCGCCGAGGCGCACGTGGGCCTGCCCACGGTCGCCCTGGCCCACAACCCCGATGCCGCGCACCACATGATCTCACTCGGCGCCCACTGGGTGCTCAGCGGCCACACGCACGGCAACCCCGCCGGCGTCAGCCGCCTGCGCGATGCGGTCTTCCCCGTCGAGAAGAAGCACTATCACGGCGGGTACTACGGCGTCGACGGCGGCCATCTCTACGTCAACCGCGGACTCTCGTATGCGCGGCGGCTGCAGCTCAATAAACGGCCTGAGGTGACAGTCTTCACGCTGCGGCGAGCGTAGCTGGCGACCGAAGCGCGAAATCCCAAATTCCAAATCCCAAACAAGCACCAAATCCCAAATTCCAAACCCCGGGAAGGGACATCCGCTCGCTCTGGACGTGCTTTTGCTCCCCTTTGGAATTTGGTGCTTGGAATTTGTTTGGGATTTGGGATTTGGAATTTGGGATTTGCCTCTACGCCGCCTTGCAAATCGCCGCCGCTCGCCGTACGCTTGCCTCAATTCATGGAAGAGCTGCTGAACCAAGAGCAGGTCCAACGGGCCCTGGACGACCTGTATCAGGCCGTGGCCTCGCATTTGCCGGCCAAGGCGCCGCTGGCCATCATCGGCATTCGCACCCGGGGTGAGATCATCGCCCAGCGGCTGGGCGCACGGCTGGCCGAGCGGTTTGGCGGGCAGATCGACCACGGCGTGCTCGATATCACCTTCTACCGCGATGACCTGGCGCGGCGCAAGGGCGCGCCGCTGGTGCGGGCCACGGAAATCGACTTCGACCTGGACGACAAGCTGGTGCTGCTGGTGGATGATGTGCTGCACACCGGCCGCAGCGTGCGCGCCGCCATCGCCGCCATCATGGATTTCGGCCGCCCGCGCGCCATCCGGCTGGCGGTGCTGATCGATCGCGGCGGCCGCGAGCTGCCCATCGCCGCCGATTTCGTCGGCCGCCGGCTGGATGTGCCCGATGCGCTGCGCGTCCAGGTGAATCTCACCGAGGCCGACGGTAAGGATGCGGTCTTCCTCATCAAGGGCAAACGTTCATCATGAGCACCCCACGGGCTAGCGCGAAAAATCAGCAACGGCC
Source organism: Phycisphaerales bacterium (assembly GCA_003171335.1). Lineage (GTDB taxonomy): Bacteria > Planctomycetota > Phycisphaerae > SM23-33 > FEN-1343 > FEN-1343. Next base: position 36,791 of record PMYD01000040.1, on the reverse strand, counting down.
GGTCAACATCACTGGCACGACAGCCCTGGAGGGTTTCGTCTGGACGCGCAGGCACCTCCTGGGCCTCGACGACCTGAGCAGCCAGGAGATCCTGGCCATCCTGGACACCGCCGAGAGCTTCCGCGAGGTCTCCACCCGCTCCATCAAGAAGGTGCCCGCCCTGCGCGGCAAGGTGGTGGCCAACCTGTTCTTCGAGGACTCCACGCGCACGCGCATGAGCTTTACCCTGGCGGCCAGCCGCCTCTCAGCCGATGTGCTGGAGTTTTCCGCCAAGGGCTCCTCCGTGGCCAAGGGGGAGACGTTGCGCGATACGGCCCGCAACATCGAGGCCATGGGCGTCGATACCATGGTCATCCGCCACAGCCAAAGCGGCGCGCCGCACCTGCTGGCCCAGTGCCTCAAGACCAGCGTGGTGAACGCCGGCGACGGCCAGCACGAGCATCCCACGCAGGGCTTGCTCGATATCTTCACCATCCGCCAGCGGCTGGGGTCCATCGCCGGCAAGCGCGTGGCCATCGTGGGCGACATCGCCCACAGCCGCGTGGCGCGCTCGAACATCTTCGGCCTGCGCAAGCTCGGGGCCGAGGTGGTCTGCGTCGGCCCGCCCACGCTCGTGCCCGGGGCCATGCGGACGCTCGGGGCGGAGATCTGCCACAGCCTGGACGAGGTGCTGCCGCACGTGGATGTGATCAACATGCTGCGGATTCAGTTCGAGCGGATCGGCTCGAACCTCTTCCCCTCCGTGCGCGAATACGCCCGGCTCTACGGCCTCAACGCCGAGCGGCTGGCCAAGGCCCGGCCCGATGTGCTGGTGATGCACCCCGGGCCCATCAACCGCGGGCTCGAACTGACCAGCGATGTGGCCGATGGTAAAAACAGCGCCATCCTCCAGCAGGTGGCCAACGGACTGGCAATTCGCATGGCCGTGCTGTTCCTGGTGAACCAGGGGAGCCAGGCGTAGGAATCGCGGACTCCAGACCGGCAGGCCCTGGTCGTGGCCCGCCGATGGTCAACGTTTATTGTTTTGGCCCCGAAGGGGCCTATGGCCCGTAGCCGGGGGCGTAAGCCCCCGGAGTCAATGCGGAAATGACAAGAGCCCCGAAGGGGCGAAAGACGGCGCAGAGAGTTGTTCTCGTTTTCTGTCGCCCCTCCGGGGCTCTTGATCGGCAGCTTGGGATCCGGGGGCTTACGCCCCCGGCTACCGTCCTTCGGCCCTTCGGGCCTGAAATATGACTATGCCAGAGACACGAGACATCCTCATCAAAAACGGCCGCCTGATCGACCCGGCCTCCTTGACGGACAAGAAGGCCGACGTGCTGCTTTCCGGCGGCAAGGTGGCCAAGATCGGTTCACGGCTGCCGGCGGTGCACGGGGCCGAGGTGATCGATGCGGCGGGCAAGATCGTCTGCCCCGGTCTGATCGACATGCACGTTCACTGCCGCCAGCCCGGCCACGAGGAGGAGGAGACCATCGCCACCGCCTCGGCGGCGGCCGTGGCCGGCGGGTTTGCCACCATCGTGGCCATGCCCAACACGCACCCGGTGCTGGATAACGAGGCGGCGATCGAATACGTCATTCGCCTGGCCAAGCAGGCGGGTTTGGCGCGCGTGCTGCCGGCCGGGGCGATTACAAAAGGCCGGGAGGGCAAGGAGCTGGCCGAGATGGGCTCCATGCTCTCGGCCGGCGCGGTGGCCTTTACCGATGATGGCGACGGCGTGGCCTCCTCCAGCGTCATGCAGCGGGCGCTGCAGTACGCCGGCATGTTCAAGGCCACCATCATGCAGCATTGCCAGGACCCCGATTTGGGCTCCAAGGGCGTGATGAACTCCGGCGCCGTGGCCGTGCGGCTGGGCCTTGCCGGCGTGCCGGCGGTCAGCGAAGAAATCATGCTCCAGCGCGACTTGTCGCTGCTGGCCCACGCCGGCGGCCGCTACCACGTGCAGCATGTGTCGACCGCCGGCTCGGTGCGGATGATTCGCGCCGCCAAGGCCCGCGGCTTGGCCGTCACCGCCGAGGCCACGCCGCACCATTTGCTGCTGACCGAGGCCGCCTGCTCCAGCTACGACCCGAATTACAAGATGGCCCCGCCGCTGCGGACGGTGGAAGATGTGCAGGCCGTCCGCGAGGGCGTCGCCGATGGCGCCATCGACTCGGTGGCCACGGACCACGCCCCGCACGCCGCGGAGGAGAAGGAACTGGAATTCGCCCTGGCGCCCAACGGCATTATCGCCCTGGAGTGCGCGCTGGGCCTGTACGTCAAGGCGCTCCTCGAGACGGGCCTGATGAACTGGCCCGCGCTCATCGCCCGCATGACCAGCGGCCCGGCGGCGGCACTGGGCAAATCGCTGGGCAGCCTGGCGGTCGGGGCCACGGCCGATGTGACCATCATCGACCCCGAGATGCGCTACACCGTGGACATCGCCTCCTGGCGCAGCAAGAGCCGAAACTGCCCCTACAACGGCTGGCCGCTGACGGCAAAGGCCGTGTGCACGATCGTCGAGGGGCAGGTGAAATACAGGGCGACGGCGGGCTGACAGGGTGACGGTGAGTCGCTTGTCGGCGCTGCCAGCTCGGGACGATTTGCGATTTTTGATTTGCGATTGAAGACCCGATCCCCAGACGACCTGTCTTTACGACCGGCACCTTGTTCCGGCCTTTCTAATCGCAAATCGCAAATCAAAAATCGCAAATTCCCCTGTAGAATGGTCCCCGTGCCAACAGCGCTGTCCATCAGCGAAATCTTCCTCAGCCTCCAGGGCGAATCCACCCGCGTGGGCCAGCCGTGTAGCTTCGTGCGGCTGGCGGGCTGCGATGTGGGCTGCCGCTGGTGCGACACCGCGTACGCCCGCCAAGGCGGGCAGGCGATGGACCTGGCGCAGGTGTTAGCACGCGTGAAGGAGCTGGCGTGTCCGCTGGTGGAGGTGACCGGCGGTGAGCCGTTGGCGCAGGCGGGGGCAATTGGGCTGCTGACGGCCCTGTGCGATGCGGGCTACCAGGTGCTGCTGGAGACCTCCGGCACCGTGGATATCGCCGCCGTGGATCCGCGCGTGGTGCGGATTGTCGATGTGAAATGTCCCTCCAGCGGCGCTACTGAGCGCATGCGCTGGGAGAACCTGCCTCTGCTGCGGCCGACCGATGAGGTGAAGCTCGTCCTGGCCGACCGGGCCGACTACGATTTCGCCAAGGACGTGCTGGCGCGATATGATCTTCCTCGCCGCTGCACCGTGCTCCTGGGCGCGGTGGCCGACCGCCTGCCCCTGGCGGACCTGGCCGCGTGGATGCTCGCCGATCATCTGCCCGCGCGGCTGAACGTGCAATTGCATAAGATCATCTGGCCGGCGGAGGAACGAGGCAGGTGAGACAGGCTGTAGGCTGTAGGGATAAGGTTTAGGTGGCACAGGCTTTTAGCCTGTGTCCGGTAACATGAAAGCAGAACTTATAAAAACATTTCGATTCGACGCGGCCCACGCGCTGCCTAACGTGCCGGCGGGTCACAAGTGCGGCAGCATGCACGGACACAGCTACCGCGTGGATGTGCACGTGGAAGGGCCGGTCGATCCGCACGCCGGCTGGGTGATGGATTTCGCCCGCATCTCGTCCATCGTGCGGCCGCTGATCGACCAGCTCGACCACCACGACCTAGGGCAGATTCCCGGCCTGGCCAACTCCACCAGCGAACTGCTGGCCCAGTGGCTGTGGCAGCGCATCAAGCCGGAGCTGCCGGAGCTTTCCGCCGTGGCGGTGTGCGAGAGCGAAACGGCGAAGTGCGTGTATCGGGGGCAATAGGTTGCACGTGGGTAGAAGAAATTCCAAATTCCAAATCCCAAATTCCAAACAAGCACCAAATCCCAAATTCCAAAGGGGAACAAACATTCTCCTGCCGACTGATGGTTGTTCCCGGTATGGGTTTGGAATTTGGTGCTTGGAATTTGTTTGGGATTTGAAATTTGGGATTTGGGATTTTAGCGCCAGCCTCAACGGGGGAACCTTCCAATGACGGGCACTCCCTGGCGACTGCAACTCTTCCTCGATCCTCCCCGCGACGGGGCCACCAACATGGCCATCGACGGCGCGCTGCTGGAGGAGGTGAAAGACCAGGGGATTCTGAGGCTTTATCGCTGGTCGCCGCCGACGCTGTCGCTGGGGTATTTCCAGAAATTTGATGACCCGCAGCGCCTGGGCGATGAGCGCCTTTCGGCGCTACCCGTCGTGCGCCGCTGCACTGGCGGCGGGGCGATCGTGCATGCCGACGAGCTGACCTATAGCCTGATCCTGCCGCTGGATCATCCGCTGGCGGGGCAGCGCCCGGCGGATCTTTACCATTGGATGCACGCCCGCGTGGCCGAGGCGATCGCGTCTCTGGGCGCCACGGCGGTCCCATCTCTTGGTGCCACGGCTGTCCGCAGCCGTGCGCTGTGCGCCCAAGAGCAAACGGACGTCGCGCAGGATTCCGCCGGACCTTCCCCCCGCCCAGCAGGCCCGAGCGCACGGCTGCGGACAGCCGTGGCACCGGGAGTTGAAGGACCGGGTGAACAAGCGAGAATCGCCTTGCGCGGCGGCCGAGAGCGCGCCGCCGGCCGCACGGGGCCGTTCCTGTGTTTTGCGTGCCACGCCTCGTTCGACTTGATGGCCGGCGCGGGCAAATTGGCCGGCAGCGCCCAGCGGCGAACGCGCACGGGCCTGCTTCAGCATGGCAGCATCGTGCTTGGCCGCTCGCATCCGATCCAGCCTTCGGCCGCGGTGGGGGAATTACTGGGCCGGCCGGTAGGATTTGAGCAGATGGCCGCCGCACTGGCGGCCGCCGTTCGGGCGGCCGGCGTGGCGCTGATCGACTCAGGCGCCGCGCCCGCCGCCGGCAGGGCCTTCCAGGAGCACTATCGGCTGCATGCGGGCGCGGCGTGGGTGAAGAGGCTGTAGGCTGTAGACTTTAGGCTGTAGGGGCATGGCAGGGGGTCATTCCTGCCGGCCGAAGTGCTCTGTTCTTGCTGTTCCTACAGAGGCTATAGGCTGTAGACTTTAGGCTGTAGGGGCATGGCAGGGGGTCATTCCTGCCGGCCGAAGGTGCTACGTTCTTGCTGTTCCTACAGCCTAAAGCCTACAGCCTAAAGCCTGCTTTAAAGGACCGACTGCACATGACCGACAGGACCGCCGCCACGCAGCTTAACTTCGACTCCCTGCCTCCTTACCAGCCGCGGCACTTCGTGCCCGAGGGCGTGAATCTCATCGACAGGGACACGACCGTGGCGCTGTATCAGCGGCTGCTGGAGCGGCCGCTGCACAGCGTGGAGGAGCTGGAGGCCTGGGTGCTGGACCGCTCGGAGCTGGAGTCGGCGGTGGGGCAGGCCGGGGCGGTGCTGTATGTCCGCATGACCTGCCAGACGGATGATGAAGATCGGGCCAAGGCGTACAAGGAGTACGTCACCACCGTGGTGCCGGCCCTGGCGCCGCTTTCGGACAAGCTGGACCGCAAGTACATCACAGCGCGCGATCAACTGGGCATGCCGGCCACCCAGCCGGCGGGCCGCTACGACGTGCACGATCGCGCCCTGCGGGCGGATATCGAGCTGTTCCGCCAGGAGAACGTGGAACTCAACCGCGATGTGTCGCTGCTGTCGCAGGAATACCAGACCCTCTGCGGCGCGATGACCGTGCGGTTTCGCGGCGAGGAGCGCACGCTGGCCCAGATGGGAAAATTCCTCCAGGAGCCCGACCGCCCGCTGCGAAAATCGGCCTGGATCGCCACCGCCCGCCGCCGCCTGAAGGACAAGGACAAGCTGGAGGAGTTGTTCGACAAGATGCTCGCCCTGCGGCAGCGCATCGCCGCCAACGCGGGTTTCGAGCGGTACATCGACTACCGCTTCAAGGAGCTGCACCGCTTCTACTACACGCCGCAGGATTGCGTGCAGTATCACCAGGCCGTCGAGCGGCACGTCGTGCCGTTGTGGGCGCGCATGCTTGATGAGCGCCGCCGGCGGATGAAATTGCGCACGCTGCGGCCGTGGGATACGAGCGTCGATCCTTTAGGCCGGCCGCCGCTCAAGCCGTTCGACCGCCCCGAGGGGCTCATCGCCGGCACGCAGGCGGTGTTCACGCAGCTCGATCCAGAGCTGGGGCAGCAGTTCGCCTCCATGGGCCAGATGGGCCTGCTGGACCTGGCCAGCCGCAAGGGCAAGGCGCCCGGCGGCTACCAGACCTCGCTGGCGGAGGCCCGCAAGCCGTTCATCTTCATGAATGCGGTGGGCCTGGATCGCGATGTCCGCACGCTGCTGCACGAGGGCGGCCACGCCTTCCACGCCCTGGCGGCGGTGGCCGAGCCGCTGCTGCCGTACCGGCACGCGCCGATGGAGTTCTGCGAGGTGGCCTCCATGGGCATGGAGCTATTGGCCGGCGACCACATGACGGTGTTTTACGATCAGGACGAGGATTTCCGCCGCAGCCGCCGCGAGCACCTGGAAGAGGTGCTGTGGATCCTGCCCTGGGTGGCGACGATCGATTCCTTCCAGCACTGGCTCTATGAGCATCCCGGCCACTCGGCCGACCAGCGCTGTGAGGCGTGGCTTGCAGCGCTCAGCCGCTTCGACGGCGGCGTGATCGACTGGAGCGGATTGGAGGAGCAGCAGGCCCACCTGTGGCACCGGCAGCTCCACATCTTCGAGGTGCCGTTCTACTACATTGAATACGGAATCGCCCAGCTCGGGGCGCTTCAGCTTTGGGTCAAGGCCCGCAGCGACCCGGAGGTCGCCTTGGCCGGCTACCGCGCCGCGCTGGCCCTGGGCGGGTCGAAACCTCTGCCGGAGCTGTTTGCCGCCGCCGGCCTGCGGTTTGATTTCTCGGCCGAGACCATCGCGCCCCTGGCGGCGGCGGTGGCGGAGGAATTGGAGAGAATGGAATAGCGGTTTGGCTGCCGGCACAGGCGATAAGTGTTACAGTCGGCGCTTCGTGGACACTTGGTCTGCTGCATGGGATGGTCTAAGTGTTACATTCGTCACCTTAAAGGTGATGAATGTAACACTTAAAGAACGAAGTCCTCACGGCCGTTCCGGCAGCCATGCAACAGGGGCGAAACTTTCGCCCCTGCAGCCGCGCCTTACGTTGAACTTCCTTGACGCCGATACAAATATATAGGACAATCTCAATATCGGGCCGTGTGCCCGCTGGTTTGCGAAGTGAGCTTGTGAAGCGATGAATCAAAAGACCGGACAACCCGCTGCCGTCGCTGTAGTGGCGCTAGTCGCTGTAGGCCTGATCGTAGGCCTTGGCGATGTCTGTGCGCCATAGCGGGTTCGGTTGACACGAAAAACCAAAGCCCCTGCCGGCGCCAGGCGTCGGCGGGGGCTGTTCTTTTACGCCCGCCTCCTGCCGACCTCCCGACGCCCCGGTGGCCCCGGAAATGCGCACAGCCGAGGGCGGCTGTGCCACATTGTGGCTGTGCCACACGAAAAGGAGCGAGCGACATGTTCAACTTGACTGGCGCGGAGATCATCGTCGGCCTGCTGGAGCGACAGGGCATCACCACCCTGGCGGGCATTCCCGGCGGCTGTAACCTGCCGCTGTACGAGGCGCTGGCGCGATGCGGCCGCATCCGCCACATCCTGACCCGGCACGAGCAGGGGGCGGGTTTCATTGCCCAGGGTATGGCCCGCGTGACCGGCGCGCCGGCGGTGTGCCTGGCCACCTCCGGCCCCGGCGCCACCAACGTGCTGACGGCCATCGCCGACGCCAAGCTCGACTCCGTGCCGGTCATCTGCATCACCGGCCAGGTGCCCCGGGCGATGATCGGCACCGATGCCTTCCAGGAGGTCGACACGTACGGCCTGAGCATTCCCATCACCAAGCACAACTACCTGGTGCGCTCGGCGGCCGAGCTGCTGGAGGTGATCCCGCGGGCCTTCGCCATCGCCGCCTCCGGCCGCCCCGGACCGGTGCTGATCGATGTGCCCAAGGATGTTCAGCTCCAGCGCTTCGAGTTCACCGAGTGGCCCGCGCCGGGTCAGCCGGCGGCGCCGCCGGCGGTGGATGAGGCGGCCATCGCGGCCATCGCCGAGCGGCTCGCCGCGGCACGTCGGCCGGTGTTGTATGTGGGCGGGGGCGTCGTGGCATGTAGCGCGGGCGAGCAGGTCCGCCGCCTGGCGGAGCGGGCCTCCATCCCCGTCGCCATGACCTTGCTGGGCCTGGGCGCGCTGCCGGCCGGCCATCCGCTGGCGCTGGGCATGCTGGGCATGCACGGCGCCCGCTGCACGAATCTGCTGCTGGAGGAGGCGGACCTGGTCATCGCCGCGGGCGTGCGCTTCGATGACCGGGCCACGGGCAAGGTGCGGGAATTCTGCCCCCACGCGGCCATCGTGCATATTGATATCGACGCCAGCGAGTTGGGCAAAATCAAGACGCCCGCTACCGCCGTCCTGGCCAGCGCTGGCGATGCGTTGGCGGCCCTGCTGCCGCACGTGGCGGCGGATGAGCGCCCGGCGTGGCGCGGCCGGCTCGAATCGCTTCGCCGTGACCACCCGCTGAGGATGGACGGCTGCGACGATGTGCGCACGCCCTACGGCCTGATCGTCCAGACGGCCGCCCTGCTGGATGATGAGGCGATCATCGCCACCGATGTGGGCCAGCACCAGATGTGGGTGGCCCAGGCCTACCCGATCCGCCGCCAGCGGCAGCTTCTGACCTCCGGCGGGCTGGGCACGATGGGCTTTGGCCTGCCGGCGGCCATCGGCGCCGCCCTGGCCGCACCGGACCGCACCATCGTGTGCTTCAGCGGCGACGGCAGCCTGCTCATGAACATCCAGGAGCTGGCCACGGCCGCCGAGGAGAACGTGAACGTCAAGGTGATCGTGATGAACAACAACTCGCTGGGCCTGGTGCACCAGCAGCAGGAACTGTTCTACCAGGGGCGGCTGTTCGCCTGCGACTACCGCCTCAAGGTGGATTTCTGCGCCATCGCCGAGGGTTTTGGCGTGCCGGCCTGCGACCTGGGCACGGCCGCCGATCCACGGGCCAGACTGGCCGAGGCCCTGGCCGCGCCCGGCCCGCGGCTGATCCACGCGCCCATCGATGTGAACGAAATGGTTTTCCCCATGGTGCCGCCCGGCGCGGCCAATCGGGACATGATTGGAGGTGCGACCCATGTTGAAGCCTGCAAATGACAACCCGCCGCCCGCCGCCCGCACGGACGGCCGCGCGGTGCTGGAACTGACCGTGGCGAACCACCCCGGCGTCATGTCGCACGTGTGCGGCCTGTTCTCGCGGAGGGCCTTCAATGTGGAGGCCATCCTATGCATGCCCGTGGGCGATGGCCGCCAAAGCCACATCTGGCTGCTGGTCCACGCCGACACGCCTCTGGAGCAGATGGTCGCCCAACTGCTCAAGCTCCAGGATGTCTTTTCCGTCCGCCGGCACGAGGCGGCCCACGATGTGTTCGTGCGGCTGGAGGAGTATTTCCGGGAGTGAAGAATTGACAATCGACAATGGACAATTGACCATCTGAGCGAGGCCTTGGGCTCGTCTTATCCCGGTGCCACGGCTGCGTTGTTTGCAGCCGTGCGCTGTGCGAGCCGGCAAGTATAGAGGTCCTGCGGGTTCCGCTGAAGTTTCGGCAATGATCTTGCGGCTGGCGCACTGCTGCAAACAGCGCAGCAGTGGCACCAGGACAAGGAAGGATTGGTTTGCCGGTGCCACGGCTGCGTCGTTTGCAGCCGTGCGCTGTGCGAGGCCGGCAAGGATAGAGGTCCTGCGGCATCCGCTGAACCTTCGGCGATGATCCTGCGTCCGGCGCACTGCTGCAAACAGCGCAGCAGTGGCACCAGGACAAGTAAGGATTGGTTTGACGGTGCCACGGCTGCGTTGTTTGCAGCCGTGCGCTGTGCGGGCCGGCAAGGATAGAGGTCCTGCGGGTTCCGCTGAAGCTTCGGCAATGATCTTGCGGCCGGCGCACTGCTGCAAACAGCGCAGCAGTGGCACCGAAGGCAAGGAAAGGTTGGTTCGCATGTTTGTCATGTCACCCTGTCTTGAGATATGGCTGGTAGTTCTTCTGGTGATGGCTCTTGGCGTTGCCGGCTGCGCGCGCACGGGTGGCGCCACAATGAGCGCTGCCGCGCCGGCCGTGCCGTCGGCGATGGACAACGTGCGGCCGGTCAAGGTTGATGGTGCCGACGGCTCGATCGTTTCGGCCACGATCGCCGGGCCCACGCCGTATCTGCCGGGCGTGCTGGGCGGCTTTGAGAGCTACGACAGCCCGCGCTTGAAGAAGATGCGCGATGAGTACAACCCCGGCGCCGCCATGGAAGGGGCCAAGAGCGAGTTCGAGAAGATCCTGCGCCTGCGCCACTGGGTGTACACCCGCTGGCCCGTCGATGACAACTGCTCCTTCCCGTATGATGACCCGTTCGCCATCCTGGAAGAGGCCAAGAAGACCGGCCGCGGCTTCTACTGCGCCCACTCGCAAGTGGTGGCCCACGCGGTGTATTCGGCGTATGGCTTTCCCTCGCGAATGCTGTACATCGACGTGGATTACACGCAGAAGCCCAAGGGCGGCCACCACGCCATCAACGAGGTGTGGTGCAACGAGCTGGGCAAGTGGATCGCCATCGACTGCAAGTACGACATCCATTTCGAGCGCGATGGCGTGCCGCTATCGGCCCTGGAGATTCACGAGGCCCTGCGCAAGGATGGCGGCAAGGGCGTCGTCAAACGTTGGGGCCTGGAGAAAAAAGACCCCACCGGCGATGGCCAATGGCACGGCAACATCGGCAGCTATTACTGGGTGGGCTACTGGCTGCGGACGGACTTTTTGACGCAGTCGCACTGGTATCTGAACAACGACTACACCACCCGCCTGGTCATCTGGGACACGCCCGAAACCCGTAGCACGCGCTGGCCGCGCTACCACGACGGCAACGACCTGGTCTTCGAGCCTGACCGCCACCAGATCGACTGGACGTGCAACCTGCCCAAGTTCTTCAGCGCCCGTCGCGACAAGGACGGCAAGCTGGCCCTGCGATTCCTCTCCGCCACGCCCAACTTCAAGGAATACCGCGTGCGCATCGATGGCGGAAAATGGCAGACCATGCCGGACAGGCAGGGCAGCTTCACCCTGCCGCTGCACGCCGGCGAAAACGTGCTGGACTGCCGGGCGCGGAACCTGTGGGACATGGATGGGCCGGAGGTGACGTTGCGGGTGCAAGTAAAGCCGGAGAAATAGACCACAGAGGGCACAGAGGACACCGAGGAAGGCAAAGAAAACGAGGAAATGGAGCGGACGTTATTTACTGTCTGATTAAGCGTCTTTTTGTTTCCCGCTGTTTTTCTCTGTGCCCTTCGTGTCCTCTGTGGTTAACTTTCCCCGGCTGCACTTAAAGGCACGGAGGCCGACGTCATGGACGACCGCAAGGGCCAGTGGGAAACTTCCTATCAGAGCCGCCAGAACTTCGTCTTCTATCCCTGCGAAGAGCTGATCCGCTTCGTCGCCAAGTACCTCCGCAAGCGCGTGGGGCTCGAGGAGTACCAGGACCGCCACGCCTTCGGCCGGCCGCCGCGCTGGCTGGATTTGGGCTGCGGCATCGGCCGGCACGTGGTGTACGGCCATGAGGCGGGCATGGATGTGCACGGGATGGATCTTTCGGCCTCGGCCGTCGCCATGGCCCGCCAGTGGGCCGCGCGGGCGGGCGTGGGGGACGTCGAGCGGCGGATCCGCCAGGGGTCGGCCGACACGCTGCCGTGGGAGGATGGCTATTTCGACGTGGTCATCAGCCACGGCGTGCTGGACAGCATGCCCTTTAACATCGCGCAGAGGGCCATCGCCGAGGTCCGCCGCGTGCTGCGGGCTGGCGGTTATTTCTACTGCGACCTGATCAGCGGCGATGACTCCGCCCACGCCCGCGAATTCGCCGGCGAGCAGACCGTCCGCATCGAGCACGAGCGGGATACGATCCAGTCGTACTTCAATTTCGCCAAAATCGAGCGGCTCATCGACAGCCGCCTGGAGCTGCTGGAGTGCAATTTGGTGAAAAAGACAGATGTGCTGAAAGGCGGCTTTATCGGCCGGTATCACTGCGTGTTAAGGAAGTTCCAAACGTAGCATGGGCGTCTCGCCCATGAGTCCCACGGGCGTCTCGCCCGTGGCAAGACTGAAGAAACTGCCGGAAACACGGCCAAGATGGCCGTGCGACTCACGGGCAAGATGCCCGTGCCACTGGCTAAGGAAGATGCCATGAGCGAGGTCTTCGCCCGCACCGATGCGCCGATGCGCATGAAGCTGGACAATTTCGAGAAGTACATCCGCCGCCAGAGCCTGGCGCGATTCCTGGCCCGGTACGAGATCTTCAAGCTCCAGGCGCCCATCAAGGGCAGCATCATCGAGGCCGGCGTGCACCACGGCGGGGGCCTGATGGCCTGGGCGAAACTGTCGGCCGACCTGGAGCCCTACGCCCTGGACCGGCGGATCATCGGCTTTGACACGTTTGAAGGTTTTCCCCCCATCGCCGAGCAGGACAAGGGCGGCCAGGAAAACGCGGCCCTGAAGGAAGGCGGCCTGGCCGCCGGCTACGACGTGTACGCCGAGCTGACCGAGCTGATCGCCGAGTTCGACGCCAACCGCTTCCTCAACCAGTTCCCCAAGGTGCATCTGGTAAAGGGGGACGCCTGCAAAACGATTCCGCAGTTTATCCGCGACAACCCGCACCTGCTGGTGAGCCTGCTGTTCATGGATTTCGACCTGTACGAGCCCACCAAGGTGGCCCTGGAGCACTTTCTGCCGCGCATGGGGGCCGGCAGCATCCTGGCCTTCGATGAGCTGAACAACCCCTGGTGGCCCGGGGAAATGCGGGCCGTGCTGGAGATGCTGGACCTGCCCAAGCATCGGATCAACCGGTTTTCCTTTGATCCGAGCATTGCGTATATCGTGCTGTAAGCGCGGGGACGTAAGCACGGATGCGGGGGGGCGCAGGGATAAGAACGGAAGCAGGGAGAACACGTTCAGGATCTGCCGTGAGCGAGAAACTGGAAATCAGGCTGTGCCCTTTGGCCGAAGCCCCCGCGCTCATGTCGTTCATCGACCGCCACTGGCGATCCGGGCACATTCTCTCGCGCGATGAGGCGCTGCTGCGCTGGCAATTCGCCCCGGCTCGCCTGGCGGGCGCGGCCGCCGATGAACTCTCGGTTCTGCTGGCCTGCCGCGGCGGGAAGATCGTGGGCATGCTGGGGCTGATTCCGTTCGAGTTCAACTTTCGCGGCCGCCGTGCGGCGGGGGCCTGGCTGGCCAACTGGCTGGCGCTGCCAGAGGTGACGGGCGCTGGACTGACGCTCATGGAAACGGCGAGGAAACTCGGCTGCGAAGCGCGATTCGCCTTCGGCATCGGCCAGGCGGTCGAGGGTTTGTACGGCCGCATGGGATTTGAGGTGCTGCCGCGCTGCCCGCGCTGGGTGGCGGTGCTGGATGCGCCGGCGGCGTGTGAATTAATTGCGCGGGCCAATCCCGCCGCCAGCGCGGAAGCCGTTGATGCTGTGGCGCGCCAGTATTGCATCGTTGATCCGGAGGATGCGGACGGCAAAGTGGCCGAAGCTTTCGGTGAGCTGGGCGGCCAGTGGAACCGGTGCTGGGAGACTCGCTTTGCTCCCCGACTGGTCGGCGGCTGCCGCGATGCGGCGTACATCAATTGGCGCTATGTGAATCATCCCCGGTTTCATTACGAGAAATGCTTTGCCTACGCCGACGACCCGGCCCAGCCGACGGGTCTGGCCATCTGGCGGATCGAGCCGGTGCGGGATATGCCGCACAAAGTGCTGCGGATTGTCGAGTTTCTCGCGGATGGCCCGGCGGCAGTTGCATTGGCGCGTGCCGTCCTGGCGGCGGGCCGGCGGGCAAGGGCGGCGCTGGCGGATTTCTACTGCACCTGTCCGGCGGCGGCGGCAGCGCTGGAAGATGCGGGTTTTCGCCGGCACGAGCCCGCGCCAGACCGGCCGGCCATTCCGGCGCGATTTCAGCCGCTGGATGGCGCCGAGGACACGATTCGCGGCGCCTTCGGACTTGGCGCTGTGTGGCGCAAGGAAACCGGGCCGCTGCTGACGCGGGCGGATTTCTATGTGACCAAGTCGGATGATGATATGGACAGGCCGAACTGACAACTCGCAGAAAAAGGCGAACACGAAGACCACAAAGATCACGAAGGGCACAAAGATGAAGAGGGTCAAAGGCAAAAGGGGACATAAAGTAATTCTTTCTTTACACTTCTTCCCTTTGTGTTCTTCGTGGTCTTCGTGATCTTTGTGTTCTGCCTTTTGTCGGTGGCATAGCCAAATGAAAACAGAATCACGCTCCTGCCAGGTCGTCATGTACCACTTCGTGCGCGATGTGGAGCAGACGCGGTACGGCGGCATCAAGGCCCGGCGCGTGGCGGAGTTTGTCGGCCAGGTGGAGCATTTGTGCCGGCACGGCCAGCCGGTGCGGGCGGCGGATCTGGTGGCGTATTTCGAAGGCCGCGGCGAGCTGCCGGCGGGGGCCTTTTACCTCACCTTCGACGATGGCTTTGTGGATCACCTGCGCACGGTTGTGCCGGTTCTGAAGCGTTTCGGCCTTGAAGGCGCGTTCTTTCCGATGACCGAGCCGCTTGTGCGCGGCCGCGTGCCCAGCGTGGAGAAACTGCGGTTTCTCAACTACAACTGCGATTTCCCGACGATCTACGAGGAATTCTTCGCCACGCTGGGCCGGCTGTTTCCCAACGTCGATGCCTCGCCGTGGCGATTCGACCCATCGCGGGCCGACCTGGCGGCGGCGTATGCGCGGTTCGACCAGCCGGCGATGGGCCATTTCAAACGCGTCACTACGCTGGAGATGCCCTGGTCCATCCGCGATGCCGTGCTGGACGAGATGTTTCCGCGCTATTTCGGCGGCGAGGCGGAATTCATCCGCGAGCTGTATCTCGACTGGGACAACCTGCGCGAGCTTCGCGCGGCCGGCATGGTCGTCGGCGGCCACACCGTGACGCACCCCTGGTTGGCGCGGCTTTCCGCGGCCGAGCAGGACAAGGAGATCACGGAGGGAAATGAGAGGCTTGCCTGCGAGCTGGGCGAGCCGATCGACGTCTTCGCCTACCCCTACGGCTCCTACAATGCCGACACCCTGGCCATCCTTCGCCGCCGCGGCTGCCGGCTGGCGTTCACGACGAAGGTGGAGGTCGTGCTTGATCCGGCCAGACCGCTGGAAGTGCCGCGGGTGGATACGAACGATGTGAGGTACAAGAGCGAAACTTGTGAAGCCTAGGAAGACTTAAGCACAGCTACTACCTAAGCTTGAACTGACAACGGTTAGTCAATTGAGCGCAGCCCATTGCCTAACAAAGACCAACCGTACTTTAAACGGTTTAAAGTTGCCGGCGGCCATCGGGTGACAACGGTTGTCACGTGGACCCTAGAGCAACTCACTCTTGATCTGTCACATTCAGGCTGTCAATTCTTCTTCGCCGCCACCGGTGCCATGGCCGCTTTTCGGGCGACGCAGCCGATGCAGCGCCGGCAGGGTTCGTGGCCGCCGCGCAGGCAGCTCCAGGTGGCATCCAGGGGCACGTTGAGTTGGCGGGCCAGGGAGACGACGGCCGCCTTGGGGTACTGGGCCAGCGGGGCCTCGACCTTCCGGGCCAGGCGGTCGCCCAGGCACTGGCCGATGAGCTGCCAGGCCAGGAGCCGCGCCGTGTCGCTGTGATCGGGGTAGCGGCCGGGGTTGTCAGCGCAGATGCCCCACACCAGGCGCTGGGCGCCCAGCTTCTGGGCCCAGGCGGCGGCGGCGCACAGCATAATCGGTGACAGCATCGGCACGAACGTGGAGGCCGCCGCAAAGCCGCTGACCGCGGCGGCATCCTCGATGTCGTGCTGGGGTTCGACCAGGGCCGAGCCGGTCAGTTGGGGCCAATCGCCCAGCGTGGCGATCTGGTGCTCCTGGGGGCTCAGCCAGTCGCACAGCGCCTCGAAGGCGCGCCGTTCGGGATCCTGGGCCTGCTGGCCGTACTGCAGGTGCAGCAGCGCCAGCCGGCATTCCTGGGCCTCCAGGGCCGCGGCCACGGCCGAGTTGATTCCGCCGCTGGTCAGCACTACCGAGATTGTCTTGGTCATCTCATGCCCTCGCGATCATGGCGCCGAACCGGCCGGTGCGCGGGCCGTCGCGGCGGACGCTGAAAAACCGTCCATCGCAGATGGTGCACACGCCGGCCACCTGGATGTTGTGTCGGCAGATACCGGCCTCCAGCATCTGCTGAACGTTGGCCGCCCACAGGTCGAATACCATGTGCCCATCGCGCTGGAGGAAGAATCGCCCGGCCTTGGCGCCCAGGCCGTCGGTGGCGGCGGCCAGCGTGTCGGGGCCGACTTCGTAACAGCACGGGCCCGCCGAGGGGCAGATGCCCGCGACGATTTCCGTCGCCTTGCAGCCGCACTCGACGCACATGGCCCGGACCAGTTTATAGGTCAGCCGCGCCACGGTGCTGCGCCAGCTCGCGTGCGCCATGCCGACGGCGCCCGTCTGGACATCGGCCGCCAGCACGATGGGGCAATCGGCCGACAGGCCCATCACGGCCAGGCCTTCGCGACGGGTGAACATGGCGTCGGCCTCGACGGGGCCGGCCAGGGCCTCTTCGGCCGCCACCACGCGGCCGCCATGCACCTGGCGCAGCGCCGCCACCTCAACAGCGCCGATGGCGCGGCCCAGGCTCTGGCGGCGGGCCGGGCCGTGCGGGTCATCCCAGGCGAGGTTGGCGCCGCCCGGTCCCAGGCGCGTGCTGACCGCGTGGCGAATGCCGCTCAGCGCATCGAGCATGGGCAGCGCGCCGACGGTCCAGTCGCCGCTCAACTCGGCTATCTGCAGGTTTTCTCTACGGTCTGTATGCTTGTCGTGCTCGTGACACATCGAAGGAAACCTTCACCACATCGCCTCGGCCATCAATTTTGCTCTATGGCCCATATGCTTATCGTGCTCATGACACATCGAAGAGCACCTTCACCACATCACCGCGTGCGGCCAGGTCAAACGCCTCCTGGGCCTTCTCCAACGGCAGGTGACGGCCGATGAGGTTGGAGAGATCGACCTCGTGGCGCGCCAGGGCATCCAGGGCATCGGAGAACGGCCCGCAGCGCGAGCCGACAACGGTGATTTCATCGACGACGATGCCGGAAATACTCATGGGCTGGCGGCCGGCGTAGGTGCTCTTCAGGGCGATGGTGCCGCGCGGGCGGACGGTGCGGCAGGCCAGCTCCAGACCCGCCGGCGCGCCGGTGGCCTCGACGACCACATCGGCTTCCTGGCGCGGCGTGAACTCATCCACCCGAACCGTTTGAATGTGCAGGCGGTCGGCCAGCGCCAGCTTTTCCGCGTGGCGGCCCACGAGCAGCACGTTGGGACAGATCCGCACCAGCACGCGCGCCACCAACTGGCCGAGGCGGCCATCGCCCAGCACCACCACGCGCTGCATCTTGTCGAAGCGGATCTGGTGCACGAGCTGAAACGCCGCGGCTAAAGGTTCGACCATCGCCGCCTCATCATCGCTCACGCCGTCGGGCACCGGGTGCAGGTTCCGCACGGGCACCAGCACCTTGTCGGCGAAGGCGCCATCGCGACCGGCAATGCCCAGCACGGTGCGCTTGCGGCAGTGATTGCGCAGGCCGCCGGTGCACATGTCGCAATGGCCGCAGATGCAGTTGATCTCCGCCACCACGCGCTGGTCCAGCCAGCGGGCAGGCCCCTGGCACACGCGGCCGACGAATTCGTGCCCCAGCACGCCGCGGAAGTTCATGTAGCCTTTGACAATCTCCAGGTCCGTGCGGCAGATGCCCGCGCGAATCACGCGCACCACCGCCTCCTGGGACGTGGCCTTGGGATCAGGCCAGTCGTGGCGGAAGGTGAGCCGGTCGGCGAATTCCACCGCGCGCATCAGGTTCCCCACAGGCTCCAGCGGCCGGAATGGGCCGCGGCCGGATGAACGAAGGGATCGCTCTTGGAGGAGAGCGTTTGGGACCACAGATTCACGTCGTACACGGCGTCCTCGCCGGTCAGGCTCGTCAGCGTGCGCCGGGCCGTGAAGCGGATGCCGAATTCCTCATCGCCCACGCACACCAGCAGGGCATCGAGCACGTTCTTCTGCGGGTAGTGCACCAGCGCGCGGATGCAGCGCAGGCGGACATCGAGGCTCGGGTCGGACTTCGCATGGCGGATCAGGGGCTCGACAGCGGTGGGGGCGACCACCTTGCGCAGGCCCTCGGCCGCATCGACCCGGATGTATTCCGCCTCCTTGTCGCGATCCAGGGCGTCGAGGAGCACATGGATGTACGCGGGATTGCGCGACTCGACGACCGCCACGATGGCGGCAGCGCGCACGATCGGCTCCTTATCCTGCGCCAGCAGGGCGTAGGCGCTGAGGCAGGGCTCCTGGCGACCCCAGTCCTCCTGGTACAACTGGAGAATGCCCAGCCGCCGGCGGTCGGCCGATTTGGTGTCGAACGCCTCGGCCACGAGCTTCTGCCGCTCGACATCGCCGATCCGGGCCATGATGGCTTTGCCTTCTTCCGAAGGCGTTGGCGGCCGCTGCTTGGAGCCGCAGCCGGCCAGGAGAAGCGCTGCCATGAGCGCGCCAAAAGCCATGGTCAGGGACAGCACGCTGGCGGGATATCCCGCACCGGTCAAACCTTTTCGCATGTCAGTTCATCCGTTCCCACCCAGTTCACTTCGACCGCCCGCCCCATGATTCTCTGGGCCAGCAGCGAGAGCCGCTGCGGGTTGTCCGTGGCGAAGCATTTTAACGTCCCGCCCCCGCCTGCAGCGCGGGCCAGGTGGCTCTGTGTCAATTGCCGCTTGACCGCCAGGGCCGCCGCCCAGCCGCTGTCGATGAGCCGCGTGGCCGGACCCATCAGCTTGCCGATGGCGCCCGAAAGCAGCGGGTAGTGCGTGCAGCCCAGGATCAGCGTTGTCGGCCGCTCGCGCTGCATCTGGCGGAGATAATCCGACAGCACCGCCAGCACGATCGGGTCATCTTCGCCGCGGCCTTCCTCGACAATGGGCACCAGCAGCGGGCAGGCGGCGCTCAACACCTTGCAGCCGGGCTGGAGGCGTTCGAGCATCCGCGGGTAGGCCTGCGAACTGATGGTCGCCTCCGTGGCGATGACGCCGATGGGCCCGGGGCCGGCGAACGTGACCGCCAGGCGGGCACCCGGCTCGACCATTCCGATCACGCTGACCGGCAGCGCCGCCGACAGTGCATCGAGGGCATGCGCGCTAGCCGTGTTGCAGGCCACCACGATGAGCTTGGGATCGAACTTCATGAGGAAGTCGGCATCCTGCCGGGCGAACGCGCGGATCGTTTCGGGGCTCTTGGTGCCGTAGGGCACGCGGGCGCAGTCGCCGAGGTAGACAATGTCCTCACCGGGCAATTCCGCCATCAGCCGGCGCACGACCGTCAGGCCGCCCAGGCCACTGTCAAAGACACCAATGCATCCGTTTTGCCGATCTGCCTCCATGCAGACGACTATGATACCCCACGCCGGCGGCGGCGAAAGAAAGAAACTAAAAGGAACGGTAGATGCTCGATTCTGCTTGCAGGACCCTGAATTCCTGATACAGGGCTTGAGTCACCATAAGTTATTGTCATTTAAGGAATAGTCACTTAATAGTCACGGATTCAAACGCTTGAGTCACCCTAAACCCTTGTCATTAAAGGAATAGTCACTGAGTCAAAGGCTTGAGTCACCGTAAGTCATTGTCATTAAAGGAATAGTCATTGATTCACCCGTTTGAGTCAACTCAACTTGCCTATTTTCACATGCGACGGCTGTTTCCGTGTCATGAGAAGTGTGCCAACATGGTGCCGAGAAGATAAACAAATCCGCAGCGGCAAGCAGATTGTTGTAAAGCCCTCGTTGCATATGGCTAAGTATTATAGCCGAAAGGCTGACTTCCGCAAGAGGAATTTCAACTATTTTTACAGGCCAGTCGCCGCTGCAGCTCTCTTAGCACTTCCACCGGCACGCGCGGGCGGCCCAATTGAACGTGCGGCTTGATGCGGCCGTGGAAGTCGCTGCCGCCGCTGATGGCCAGGTTGAACCGCTTGGCCAGGTCCAGGAAGAACCGCGTCAGGGCGGCGCCGTGGTCGCTGTGATAGACCTCCAGGCCATCGAGGCCTTGCTCGACCAGCAGCCGAATGAGCCGCTGGGCCTGGGCATAATTTTCGAAGCCCAGTTGCACCGGGTGGGCGATGATGGCCAGCCCGCCGGCGGCGTGGATGGCGTCGGCGAGGGCCCGCGGCGAGAGCCGCTCCTTGTCGACATAGGCCGGCCGGCCCTCGGCAAGAAAGCGATCGAAGGCCTCCTCGATCGTGCGGACATAGCCCTTGTGCACCAGCACCTCGGCCATGTGCACGCGGCCGACGACCGCCGGCGGGGCGCCCGGCGCGGGCGGCAGGGGGCCTTCGGCGGCCCGGCGGACTTCGTCCATGTCGATCTTGAGCCCCAGGGACTGGAGGCGGGCGATCATCTGGGGGTTGCGATCGTTGCGGGCCTGGACGAGCTGGCCCAGCAGGTGGACCAGCGAGGTGGCCGCCGGATCGATGCCCAGCCCCAGCACGTGCAGCGTGCCTTGCGGGGCGACAGCCGAGAGCTCCACGCCGCTCACGAACGTGAGTTCCGGAAACTCGCCCGCGGCGGCGGCGGCCTCGGCCAGGCCGTCGATCGTGTCGTGGTCGGTCAGCGCCACGCCGGCCAACTGCCGACGGTCCGCCAGGCGAACCACCTCCCCCGGAGGCAACGTGCCGTCGCTACAGGTCGAATGGGCGTGAAGATCACACAGCCGTCGCATCCGTCGTTTCTACTCTCTACTTTCTCTTCTCTACTCTCTGGCCGCCTTTGGCGGCTCGGCTAGAACTTCTGATCGAAATCGAACAGCGGCGTACTGAGGTACCGTTCGCCGTAGCTGGGCAGGATGACGACGATGGTTTTTCCCTCGCTCTGCGGGCGGCGGGCCACCTGGTCGGCGGCCGCCAAAGCCGCACCGCTGGAAATGCCTACGAACAGGGCCTCCTCCCGGGCCGCCCTGCGGGCCCACTTGAAGGCTTCATTCTGATCGATGGCAATCACTTCATCCAGCAGGTTCGTGTCCAGCACCTGGGGCACAAAGCCGGCCCCGATGCCCTGGATCTTGTGCGGGCCTGGCTGGAGGGGCTTACCCTGGCGGGCCTGCGTCAGCACGGGGCTTTGCAGCGGCTCAATCGCGATCACCTGCAGCGCGGGTTTGCGCGGCCGCAGGGCCCGGGCGATGCCCGTGATCGTGCCGCCGGTGCCCACGCCGGCGATGACGATATCCACCCGCCCATCCGTATCCTGCCAGATCTCCTGGGCCGTGGTCTGCTCGTGCACCTGGGGATTGGCCGGGTTGTTGAACTGCTGGGGCATGAAGGCCCCTGGAATCATGGCCAGCAGTTGCTCGGCCTTGCGAATGGCACCCGGCATGCCGTCGGCGGCGGGCGTCAGGATCACCTCGGCGCCCAGGGCCTGGAGCACCTTGCGCCGCTCCACGCTCATCGACTCGGGCATGGTGAGCACGCAGCGGTAGCCGCGGGCGGCGCACACGAAGGCCAGGGCGATACCCGTATTGCCGCTGGTGGGCTCGACGATGGTGGTGTCGGGGCGAATCTTCCCATCGCGCTCGGCCGCCTCGATCATGGACAGGCCGATGCGGTCCTTGACCGAGCCCATGGGGTTTCGCGACTCCAGCTTGGCCAGCACGGTCGCCTGCGAGCGGATCAGCCGCCGAATCCGCACCAGCGGCGTGCGGCCGATCGTTTCGGTGATGTCCTCGTAAATGTTCGCCATGGCCTTGTTCTCCCCGTCAAACCCCGGAAAACGCGCTGAATCCGCCATCCACCGGCACCACCACACCCGTCACAAATCTCGCCGCGTCAGAAATCAACCATTGGATCGTCCCGACCAGTTCTTCCGGCTGGCCGTAGCGCCCCATGGGCGTGTGCTCGATGATCGTGCGGCCGCGGGGGGTGGGCTGGCCGGTCTTTTCGTCCGTCAGGAGGAAGCGGTTCTGCTCGGTGAGGAAGAAGCCGGGGGCGATGGCGTTGACGCGGACATTCTTGGAATGCCGCTGCGCCATGTACACCGCCAGCCACTGGGTGAAATTGCTCACCGCCGCCTTGGCCGCCGAGTAGGCGGCGATGTTGGTCAGCGGGCGAAAGGCGTTCATGGAGGAGATGTTGATGATGCTGCCGGCGTCTTGCTGGGCCAAATGCTTGCCGAAGACCTGGCTGGGCAGGATGGTGCCCAGGCAGTTGAGGTCGAAGACCCAGCGGATGGCGTCGGCGGGCAGGTCGAAGAACGTTGCCGGCGCCGAGCAGGTGGCTTCCTTGCGGTTGCCGCCGGCCCCGTTGATCAGCACATCCACGCCGCCGAAGGCATCCAGCGTTGCGGCCAGCGACTTCTCGACGGCCTCCTTCTCCAGCACGTTGGCATGCACGGCCACGGCGGTTCCGCCATCCTTCTTGATCTGGCCGGCCAGGGCCTGGGCAGCCTGGATGTTGAAGTCGATCACCGCCACCTTGGCGCCCTGGCGGGCCAGCTCGGCGGACATCTGCCCGCACAGCACGCCCGCGCCGCCGGTGATGGCGATGCGCTTGTTGGTGATGTCGAACAGGTTCTTGGTGTGTGCGCTCATGGGAATCCGTCTCCTCGGGAGGCTGTAGGCTATAGACTGTAGGCACCCTCACGGAACGCCCAGCGTAAGTCGAACCTTCAGCCTTCCGGTTCATTCAAACAGTCAAACACGAAGATGCGAACAAGACTTCCAACCGTATCCCTACAGCCTGAAGCCTATAGCCTACAGTCTACGCCACGTACGTCGAGGCCGTAACCGCTCCGCCGGTACCCGTCCAGTTGGTGTGGAAGAACTGGCCGCGCGGCTTGTCGACGCGCTCGTAGGTGTGGGCGCCGAAGTAGTCGCGCTGGGCCTGGAGCAGGTTGGCCGGCAGCCGCTCGCGGCGATAGCCGTCGTAGTAGGCCAGGGCCGCGCTGAAGGCGGGTATCGGCACGCCCATCTTCACGGCCGCGATCACCGCGCGCCGCCAGGCGCGCTGCGCCAGGCGAATGCCATTGCGGAAATAGGGGGCCAGCAGCAGGTTTTCCAGGTCGCTCTTGCGGTCGAAGGCCTCCTTGATGCGTCCCAGGAACTGGCTGCGGATGATGCAGCCGCCGCGCCACATCAGGGCGATGCCGCCGTAGTTGAGGTTCCACTTGTACTCGGCCGCCGCCGCCTGCATGAGCTGGTAGCCCTGGGCGTAGGAGATGATCTTGCTGGCGTACAGCGCATCGCGGATGTCGTTGACGAACTTGGGGCGATCGCCCGTGAACGGGCGCGGCGCCGGGCCCTTGAGCACTGTGGATGCGCGCACGCGCGCTTCCTTCATCGCCGACAGGCAGCGGCTGAACACGGCCTCACCAATCAACGTCAGCGGCATGCCCAGATCCAGGGCGGTAATGCCCGTCCACTTGCCCGTGCCTTTCTGGCCGGCGGTGTCGAGGATGACGTCAACCATGGACTTACCCGTCTGGTCGTCCTTCTTGGCCAGGATGTCGCGCGTGATCTCGATAAGGTAGCTGTTCAGATCGCCCTCGTTCCACTGGCCGAAGACCTTGGACATCTCGTCGGGCTCCATGCCGATGGAGCGCATCAGGTCGTACGCCTCGCAGATGAGCTGCATGTCGCCGTATTCGATGCCGTTGTGCACCATCTTGACGAAGTGGCCCGCGCCGCCCTCACCGACCCAGTCGCAGCAGGGTTCTTCCTTGCCGGTCTTGGTGTCGACGGCCTTGGCGGCCACCGCCTGGAAGATCGGCTTGATGTGCGGCCAGGCCGCCGGCGAGCCGCCGGGCATGAGCGAGGGCCCATTGCGGGCGCCCTCTTCGCCGCCGGAAACACCCGTGCCGATATACAGCAGGCCCTTGCTTTCGACGTATTTGCAGCGGCGGATGGTGTCCTGGAAGTTGCTGTTGCCGCCGTCAATGATGATGTCGCCTTTCTCCAGGCGCCCCAGCAGATGCTCGATGAATTCATCCACCGGCGGGCCCGCCTTGACCAGCAGCATCACCCGGCGGGGCGTCTTCAGGCTGGCGATGAACTCCTCGATCGAGTGCGTGCCGATCACCTTGGTGCCCTTGGCCGGCCCCTGGAGGAACTCATCCACCTTCGAAACCGTTCGGTTAAAGACGGCCACGGTGAAGCCGTGGTCGTTCATGTTGAGCACCAGATTCCGGCCCATGACGGCCAGTCCGATCAGCCCCAGATCCGCTTGTGCGGCCATGATTGAAACTCCTTAGTGCATTGTCGTGAGGACAGAATCCTTCCATGCTAGTGCGCCGGACGGCGAATTCAAGTGCCGGCTGCGCCAACGGCAAACCCTCGGCAATAGCCTGGGGGATGCCCGGTTGAGCGGCCGCTGAAGCTTTCCACTCATGAAGCGGCTTCGTTCGGCCACCCGAAGTGAGGACCTCGGGACCCAAAGCGCAGACCCGAGCATTGGCACGATTGCTCACGGTTAAAAAACCGCCCTTGATAGGGGCCAAAGTGCTTCTTCATGTATTTGAAATGCCCATGATTGCACGTGCAAGCATGACTTGGCGTGCCGCGGCTTGCAACGCTTGGCAAAATTGGCACTTTCGGTTAGGATATAGAGATAACATTCTGAAAGAATGTTTCCCGCGAGGTCTTTGATCCCCGGGCGCTGTTCTTCGCCGGGGTGAGAAAACAGGAGGAGATGACGATGCCCCGCCGCCTTAGCTATCTTGCCGTGCTTTCCAGTTGCGTGATTCTCTTGGGGACCGCCGCCGCACCGGCCTCGAACTGGTATGTTTCACCCAGCGGCTCTTCCAGCGGTAACGGATCCATCACCAGCCCGTGGGACATTACCACGGCGTTCAATGGTCCCGCTGCCGTGAAGCCCGGCGACACCGTCTGGCTGCGCGGGGGCACGTACCTGGGAAATAATGTTTTCTATCCGCACTTTACCGGCACGGCGACGCAGCCCATCACCATTCGCCAGTATCCGGGCGAGCGCGCCACACTGAAGGGTAACACCGTCTGGAATCAACTTGAAACGCTGCAATTGATGTACTGCACGTACGTCAACTTCTGGGGTTTTGAAATCACCTCCTCCGTCACCAACCGCGTCAGCGCCGATTACGCGCACCCGTACTCGTGGCCGACCGACATTGATATCGCCGGCGGCATGACGACGACCAATGGCGGCAGCTACTGCAAGCTCATCAATATCGTCATCCACGACTGCGCCGGCGGTATCGGCGGCTGGGTCAATAGCGTCAACTTCGAGGGCGCCGGCTGCCTGATCTACTTCAACGGCTGGCAGGGCCCCGACCGCGGCCACGGCCACGGCAACTACTCCCAGAACAACACCGGCATCAAGTGGTACCACGACAACATCATCTTCGCCAACTTTGACAACGGCACCCAGGCCTACGGCACGGGCAACACGTTTACCAACAACTTCACGTTCGATCACGACATCTGGTTCGAGGCCGGAGTCCTGTCTGACAACAGCACGGGCGACGAACTGATCATCGGCGGCGGCAACGCCTCCAGCGGCATCATTGTCTGCGATAACAACTTCTACCGCCGCAGTCTGAGCGGCACGGGCATGGAAGTGGGATACGTGGCCGGGTATGTCAGCGTTGACGCCAACGTCCAGAACAACTACTGCATCGCCGGCTCCTCCATGAACCAGTGGCAGACGCTCACGTACCGCAACAACACGGTTGCCGCCACCAACTTCATGTGCAAAATCAACACCTCCGGCGTCAATCCCACGGCTTGGAACTGGGACTACAACACCTATTACTGCACCGAGGTCCCCGACCAGTGGAACGAGTGGCAGCCGTTCTACCGGCTGCCCAGCTCGCTGCTGATGAGCTGGACCGATTGGCGCACCAACTACCCCACCCTCGACGTGCACTCCACCTACACCAAGGGCATGCCGACGGCCTTGCACGTGTTCGTCCACGCCAACCCCTACGAGAGCGGCCGCGGCAACATCGCCGTCTACAACTGGCCGCTGTACAGCAGCGTGGCGGTGGATGTGTCATCCATCCTGACGGTCGGGTCTTCATACGTCGTGCAGGATGTGCAGAATTTCTTCGGCTCGCCGGTCGCCTCGGGCACGTACGCCGGCGGCACGATTAATATCCCGATGACTTCCACCACCGCGGCCCAGCCGGCCGGCAACGCGCCGGTGCCGTATGTGCACACGCCCCAACAATTCGGCGCGTTTATCGTCTTGAGCCAGGCAGCGGTGGGCAATCAGCCGCCGGTGGTGAACGCCGGGTCAAATCAGGCGCTTTCCCTGCCGACGCTGACCACGACCCTGGCCGGCACGGTCAGCGATGATGGCCTGCCTTCCGGCGCGACCGTCAGCAAGGCCTGGACGGTTGACAGCGGCCCGGGCAGCGTCACCTTCGCCAATGCCAGCTCGCCCACCACGACGGTCACCTTCTCGACCGTGGGCACCTATACGTTGCGTCTGACCGCCAACGATACGCAGTACTCGGCTTATGGCACGGTCACGATCGGCATTGTCGATCCCAACGCGGCCAACGCGACGCTGCTCCTGCACCTGCCCTTTGATGAGGGCAGCGGCAGCATCGCCCACGACACCACGGGCAACGGCCACGACGGCACACTGATCAACAGCCCAACGTGGGTCGCCGGCCACCTGGGCGGGGCGATCCATTTCTCCGGGGCCACCGATTACGTCACGGTGCCGGATTTCCCCTACGGGCCTGAGTTCAGCGTCAGCTTCTGGTTCAAGGCCGACAACGCCGGCGGCACGTACCAGTATTTCTTCAGCCAGGGTACCGTCGATGTGGCCAACAGCCTGAACATCCTCAAAACCAATGCCAGCGAGACGGTTTATCCCAACCACATCCGCACGTATCTGCTGGATTCCACCGACGGCGCCTACACGAACACGCTGGATGCGAACCTGCCCCTGGATTCCCAGTGGCACTTCTACACGCTGACCGTCAAGCCGGGCGTCGGCTCGATCGTCTACCTGGACGCCAACCAGATTGCCGCCGATCCCAACCGCGGCGGCGCCAGCTTCGACCCCAACTCCGCCCTGTTCCTGGGCGCTCGCAATGACCTGAGCAACGTCCGCATGTACGCCGGCGGCCTGGATGATGTGCGGATCCACAGCGTGGCGCTGACCAGCGCCCAGATCACCGCGCTGTACACCGCCGCCAACAACGTGGCGCCTACGGTCAGCGCGGGGACGGATCAGACCATCACGCTGCCGGCGGCGGCGACGCTGAGCGGCGCCATGAGCGATGACGGCAAGCCCAATCCCCCGGGCCTCTGCACGTCCACCTGGAGCGAGGTCTCCGGGCCCGGCACGGTGACCTTCGCCAACGCTTCTTCCGTGAGCACGACGGCCACGTTCTCCACGGCCGGCACGTATGTGCTGTGCCTGACGGCCAGCGACTCGGCGCTTTCGGCGACCTCCAACGTGACCATTACGGTGAACCCGCCGAACAACCTGGCGCCCGTGGTGAGCATCATCGCCGCCGGCGGCATCACGGCCCCGACCAAGACCCTGAGCCTGCAAGGCTCGGTCAGCGATGATGGCAAGCCGACTCCGCCCTCCATCACCTGCGCCTGGACCCTGGTCTCCGGTCCCCACGCGGTCGTCTTCGCCAATCCGGCGGCCGCGACCACCACGGTCAATCTCCAGTACGCCGGCACGTACGTGCTGCGGCTGTCCGCCAGCGATGGGCAATTGACCGGCTACCGCGATGTGACCGTCACCATGGATGGCGACCTGTCGGCCGACTTCAACGGCGACGGCCGCGTGGATGGTGTCGACTTCCTGGTCTGGCAGTCGCATTACCCCACCGCCTCCGGCGCCACCAAGGCCACCGGCGATACCAACGGCGATGGCAAGGTCGATGGCGTCGACTTCCTGGACTGGCAAGTGGGTTATGGCCTCTGGCAGTGAGTCTGCGCTGGATCTCAAGGCAAAGCGCGTGCAGACCCGGTGAAGACTGATGCACGAATTGCGCCCGTTGCGCCGCGCCCGCGGATGCATCTGCGGGCCGGCGCTGCATGGGAAGCGATGGTCTGGCTTTTAGCTCTCGCGTTTGCTCCAATCAGCAGCACCTGCCTCTCTCAAAACGAGTAAATAGTGATGATCCGCAGGCGAAAGTGCGGCATAATCATCGCGCATCACAGAACAATTTCCTTGCGCGTGGAGTACCGGCGGTGAAGCCACTTGCCCAGGTGGAGTTTTGCGGCCAGCGTGTCAGCCGGCTGATCTGCGGCGGCAACCCGCTCAGCGGGTTTTCGCACGTCTCGGCCGAGCTGGATGAGGAGATGATCGAGTACTACACCATGCCGGCCATCCAGGCCCTGCTGAGGGAGTGCTGGCAGCAAGGCATCAATACCTTCCAGTCCCGCGGCGACCGCCACCAGATGCGGGCGCACCTGGAACACCGCCTGGCCGGCGGGAAAATGCAGTGGATCGCCCAGACGGCCTCGGAATTCGCCTCCATCGAGGCCAACATCGCCGAGATCGCCGGCTACAAGCCCATCGCCATCTACCACCACGGCACGCACACCGACAACAGTTGGCATATGGGCAAGATCGACCGTATTCGCGACCTCGTCCGGGCGATCAAGGACCAGGGCCTGCCGGCCGGCGTGGGCAGCCATATTCCCGAGGTGATCGAGTACATGGAGGAGCACGGCTGGGAGACGGACTTCTACATGTGCTGCTTTTACAACCTCGCCCGCCAGTATAAGAGCGCCCCGGCGGTGGACCAGGATGCGTACCAGCGCGACCATTTCCCCGAGGGGGACCCCGAGCGTATGGCGGCGGTGATGCGACAAGTGAAGAAGCCCTGCATCGGCTTCAAGATCATGGCCGCCAGCCGCAACTGCCGCACCGAGGCGGATACCCGCGCCGCTTTCCAGCGCGCCTTCTCGCTCATCAAGCCTACCGACCTGGTGAATGTGGGCATCTTCCAGAAGCGCAAGAACCAGGTGCGGGAGAACGCCGATCACGTGCGGGCGATTCTCCCGTAGGGTGTGCAGCTTCGCTGCACACCGGCATAAGCGGGTCTTGCGATTCGCCGCTCTGACGCGCAAGATGTGTTCACGCCTCAAGCCTCTTCTATGAAAGGCCCGACATGCCGCGTGAAGACAAGTCCATCGGCAAAATGGCCCGGCTCGGTCGAATGCCGGCCGCGCCGATCATCATGAAAGCCCCGCCGCGCCAAAGCGAATCGGCCGCGCGGGAGGAAATCTGCCGGGTGGGCCTCTGGATGTGGGAGCGGGGTTTCGTGTGCGGCCGCGAAGGCAATATCAGCCTGCGCCTGGCCAGCGGGCGGGTTCTGTGCACGCCCACGGAGATTTCCAAAGGGGCCATGAAACCCGCCGACCTGGCGGTGCTGGATGAGCAGGGCCAGCAGCTTTCCGGCCGGCTGCCCGTGACATCGGAGTTTCGGCTGCATTTACAGATCTTCCGCACCAGCCCGACCGTGATGGCCGTCGTGCACGCCCATCCGCCGTGCGCCACGGCCTTTGCCGTGGCCCGCAAGCGGCCGCCGGCCGGCGTGCAGCCGGAGGTGGAGATGCTGCTGGGACCAATCGGCCTGGCCGCCTATCGCACGCCGGGCACCAACGCCGTGGCTGTGGGGGCGGCCGCCCACGTGAAGGCCGGCGCGCGGGCCGTGCTCTTGTCCAACCACGGGGCCGTCACCGTCGGCCGAACCTTGCTGCGGGCCTGGTGGCGCCTGGAGACCCTGGAGCGCTACTGCCAGGTGCTGCTCCTCAGCGCCCCCCTGGGCGGTCCCCGGCCGCTGACGGCCGAACAACTGGCGGAACTACTGGCGATGAAGCGCCAGATGGGGCTGGCGGATCCCAGGAATCGGCAAAGGGAATGATCGGTTAATCGTTATGTTGTTTAACCGGGATTGCTTACTTGGGGGGGGCATGTAGCAGGGGCGAAACTTTCGCCCCTGAGGTCACGCAACATGGTTCCACGTGGTCGATTCGACCACGTGACAGGCTTTCTCGTTTTGGAAGCTCACCAGGAGCGAAACTTTCGCTCCTGAGGTCGCGTTTGACATGGTTCCACGAATAAGCGTATGGGATATACCATACGCTTATTGCTCACGCCAGCAATTCCAGCCGCGTGAACTGCAGGATAATCGTCTTGCGGCCGTACTGATCGAAGTCGATCACGGCCTTCGTGTAGGCCCCGCTGCGGCCGGTACTTACGATCTGGCCGGTGCCGAACATAGGGTGGCGGACGCGGCGGCCGGGCGGCAGGTGGGGGACGGAGCCATCGCTTTGGGCGACATCGGCGGAATCGCTGTCGCGGCCGGCAGGGGCGGCGGCCACGCTGGCGGCGGGGGCCTTGACGTCGTAAAAACCCTCATCGAAGGTCGGCGGGGTCTCTTCGACCAGCTCGCCCAGCTCCGAATCGACCCCGGACTCCTGGCGGATCGGCTGCACCTCCACCGGCGGCCGCAATTCCACGTGCCGCACCTGCGGCCCATCCAGCTCCGCCAGGAACGGCGAGGCCGCCTGCCGCTGCCGCGAGCCGCGCAGGCCCCGGTAGCGGGCGCGGGTGAGCGTCAGGTGGTCCATGGCGCGGGTCATGCCCACGAAGCACAGCCGGCGTTCTTCTTCCCGGTCGCAAGTCTCCTCCTCGCCCATGCGGCGGAAGGGCAGGATGCCCTCCTCGCAGCCCACGATGAACACGGCGGGAAACTCCAGCCCCTTGGCCGCGTGCAGCGTCATCAGCGTAACAGCCCCGGTGGAACCTTCGAAGCGGTCCACATCGCTGACCAGCGAGACCAGGTGCAGAAAATCGGGCAGCGTGGCGCTGGGGTTCTCGCGGTCGAACTCGCCGGCGGCGGTGACCAGTTCGGCCACGTTGGCCAGCTCCTCGTGCTCCTCGCCGCCGATGGCCCGCAGCTCCTGCTCCATGCCCGTGGCGGCCAGCACGCTCTCCAGCACGGTGCGCACCGGCGCTAAAGGCCCCTCGGCAAGCTGCTTCACCAATTGGGCAAAGGCGGCCACCTTATTCGCCGCGGCCTTGCCCAGCTCGCCGATCATTCGCCCCTGGCTGGCGGCCTCCAGCAGGCCGATGCCGCGGCCGGCGGCAAAGTCGCGCAGGCGGGCCAGCGTGGTGGACCCGATGCCGCGCGAGGGCACGTTGATGATCCGCTCGCACGCCAGGTCATCACGCGGGTTGACCATCAGCTTGAGATACGCCAGCACATCCTTGATTTCCTTGCGATTGTAGAACGCCACGCCGCGGGCGATGCGGTAGGGCACGCCGGTGCGGCGGAAGGCATCCTCCATCACGCGTGACAGACTGTTGAGGCGGTAGAAGACCGCGATGTCGTCGTGCCGCATGCCCCGGGCCACCAGCTCGCGGGCCCGGCGGACCACCTCGGCGGCCTCGGCGTGCTCATCGTGCGTACAGACCACCCACACGTCGGCGCCGGAGGGCCGCTGGGTGAACAGCCCCTTGGCCTTGCGCAGGCGGTTGTAGGAAATCAGCCGGTCGGCGGCGGCCAGAATCTGCGGCGTGGAGCGGTAATTCTCCTCCAGGCGGACCACGGTGGCGTTGGTGTAGTCGTGCTCGAATTCCAGGATGTTGTCGATTCGAGCGCCGCGCCAGGAGTAGATGCTCTGGTCCGGGTCGCCCGTGGCGCAGATGTTCTCGTGCTCCAACGCGATGCCGTGCGCGATGACATACTGGGCGTGGTTGGTGTCCTGGTACTCGTCGATCAGCACGAAACGATATCGCTCACCCAGCAGTCGCCGGATGTCCGGCCGGCGGCCCATGAGCTGGGCCACGCGCAGCAGCAGGTCGTCGAAGTCCAGGGCGTTGGCCGCGCCCAGCAGCTTCTCATACTCAGAATAGATCTTCGCCATCTGCCGCATCGGCGAGGTGGCGGCGTTCTGCTCGAAGTCGGCGGCGGTCTGGAGCTGCATCTTGGCGCGGCTGATGGTGTGCAGGACCTGGGCGGCCGTCAGCGAGCCGGAAGGCAATTTGGCCTGCTCGAGCGCCAGCCGCGCCACGCGGCGCTGGTCGGCCTGGTCGTAGATGCTGTAATTGGGCGACACGCCCGCCTCCTCGGCGAACTCGCGCAACAGCCGCGCGCACAGGCTGTGGAACGTGCAGGCCATCACCCCGCGGGCGCCCAGGTTGGCGATGCGGTCGACCATCTCGTGCGCGGCCTTGTTGGTGAAGGTGATCGCCAGCACCTGCCAGGGGGCCACGCCCTGCGAAATGAGATGGGCCACGCGGCGCGTGATGACCCGCGTCTTGCCCGAGCCGGCTCCCGCCAACACCAGCAGCGGGCCTTCCATGTGCATCACCGCTTGGCGCTGCGGCTCGTTCAGATCGCTTAGCAGGTCCACGGCCAACTCCATCAGGGGCCATGCCGCGTTCCATGCGGCAGGCGCATGGGTTCACTATACCCGCGAAAATGGCGGGGTCAAACAGCCCACCCGCAAAAGAAATTCTGAGCATCCGGCGGCGGCGCCGGCCCCAAAGCACTCCATAAGTTCTTGCATGTAATGAAGCTATGGACGTCCGCCGTGGGCCTTTGGGGCTTTGGCCGCCCGCCCGCCGGTTCAATGGCCGCTTCTTGTTAAAGCTTTTGCCTTAGCGTCCGATGAACAGTGCGTCGGCTCATCCGTTCGGCGGCGGCGCAGCTTGGCGACGCGGGATCATCAAGCGCCCGACCGGCCGGTGGACCTTAGAGCACGAGGGGACGTGAAACGGCTATGAAACACAAAGAGGTTCTTACAACTGGCGATGTAGCCCGGATCTGCAACGTGGCGCCGCGGACCGTCAGCAAGTGGTTCGACACCGGCAAGCTGCGTGGCTATCGCATCCCCGGCAGCCGCGACCGGCGGATTCCGGTCAACCAACTCGTCAAATTCATGAGGGCCCACGGTTTGCCACTCAACGGCTTAGACGGCGGAACCTTACGCGTGCTCCTGGTGGATGATGAGCCGGAAACCCTGGAGCTGATGAAGGATATGTTCGCCACCAATCCTAAATACGAAGTGGAGACGGCCGGCAACGGCTTTGAAGCCGGCATGGCCGCCCAGCGATTCCGGCCGCACGTCATCCTGCTGGACCTGATGCTGACCGATGTGGACGGCCGGCAGGTGTGTAAGAACATCAAGCAGAACCCGAACCTGGCCGCGGTGAAGGTCGTGGCGGTCAGCGGGCAGTTGACCACGCGCCAGGGGCAGAAGCTCCAGGCGGAGGGTTTCGACGGATTCCTCGCCAAGCCCTTCACGATGGCCGGCGTGCTGGATGTGGTGGAATCGGCCAGCAATTTGATCGGTTGATCTTTCCCGGCGAGCAACCAGGGGACGCGCCGTAAAAGGGTGCCAAAGTGGGGTCAGGCTGGGCCATTCGGACCAGCCGGCGGCGCAGAACCGGATAAGTCCGTGCAGCGGACGCCTTGCGGCCCGTGCGGCGCAAGGCCGCCACGGGCCTGCATCGGCGGGTCCGTGGCTACTTTTTTTTGGGCCAGGCAATTCCCCGTTCCAATCCCCCGTTCCCCGCCGCATAGATCCGCCCAAAATAAAGCGCCCGCCGGGTTCTCGCCGGCGGGCGCCAGTCGCGACTTCAGATCTGTGTTAAGGGAACACGTCTTAAATGTCAAAAAAGCCTTTTACAGCTACTACCGACGGCGGCGCAGGGCCGCCAGGCCGCCCAGAACCAGCAGGGCCAACGTCGCCGGCTCGGGGGTGACCGTCAGGAAGTTCATCACGGCCTCGGGGTTCGCACCGGCATTATTGTTGGTGTTGTCCAGAATCCAGTCCACCGTCAACACGCCGCTGGCATCCGTCGTGAATGTGTCCGCAGCCGTATCCGTGCCGGCCCCGCCGGGGCTGACAAGGCCGTCCGCAGTCGCCACGCCGGTGAAGGTCCAGTTCGACGTGGCGCCAGTGGTGCCAGCATCTGGCTGGAGGATGTTCTTCAGCGGGTGAGCCACGAGGCCGCTGTCCTGATACTTGCCAAGGTAGGCGGAGGACTTGTCAAACGACCCGATCGTCAACTGATAAGCCGTGCTGGCTTGCAGGCCCGTCACCTGGATCTTCAAGGCCGGCCAGGAATTGGAACTATTGTTGTACGTGGTTGAAATCTCTGAACGCCAGAACTGGTACAGAAGGTCGGGGTTCACACTGGGATAACCAGCGTCGGCGGTGCTGCGGTTGCGCTCCGCGATCCGGGGGGTGACAATCCCTGAATTGGGGTCGCGGGCGTCCAGGTACGGAGTCACGGACACGACGTTGGAGCCGATGGTCAAATTCTGCGTGCCCAAAAGGTCCACGTTGCTGGTCCACTGTGTGAAACCAGCCGGCATCGTGACGTTGGCATCCGCGACGTAGTTGAACGCAACCATCACATCGCCGAACGCCTGTGAAGCTAACAACAGAACACTCACTAGAAGAAACTTTCTCATAATCCCTCTCCTTGATATACCCGACAAGCAAGGGCTCTCCTGCCCATCGGAACACGGTGTTGAAACAGCCCCTTGAGGTCCCTTAACCTCATCCGACTGCCTAGCTCATGCAGCCGGCACCAGGGGGTTGCTCCCTCACCAGATCTGAATCAGTTTTCAAAGGCCTGGATGCTGTTCCCAGCAACCACATACGGCCCGACGTGACATCAGAGGGGGTAAAACTCACCCTCACACGAGGCTATGATAACCCAGGTTGCTCAAATCGACAATAGAGAAAATCGAGAATCTTTCACATCTGGAGGCAATAAAACGCTGTGCACCACGGCAGGGCGTGCCTGATTCGCCTGCACATGGCCGGGAGCCTGAAGAAACGCCCGCCGGGAGTTCTGCGGCGGTCGCCAAGAAACTACGGCCAAGGCAACCTGTCTACCAGCGGGCCCACGGTGTCTGTAACTGCTTCCTTTATAATGTCTTGTACTCATCGGAAGATCGTTTTTTCGTGTCTAATCCTGGCCGGGCGGACTCTGGCCTGCGTACGCCGCCTGCCAGGCCAGGAAATCGACTCCATCCACCTTGCCATCGCCGTTGGCATCGCCCTGGGCGCGGGTGGCGCCGGAGGCGGTTGGGTAGTGCGACTGCCAGATCAGGAAGTCCACACCATCCACCTTGCCATCATCGTTGAAGTCCCCGAGGATGGGATTGACCGTGATGGTCACATCGGCCGAGGTGGCGGCGGCCGAATCGTTGGCCGTCAGGCGCAGCACGTAAGTTCCAATTGTGGCGAAAGTTGCCGTGGTCTGCGCGGAGGCGGCATTGGCGAAAGTGACGCTGCCGGGGCCGCTGATGACCGTCCAGCTTGTACGGAGGGGATGAAGCCGCCCTGGCGCATCACGGGCCCGAGGCGCTCGAATTCCGCGCGCATGGCCGGCTCGCCGCGGTGCATGAGGGTCTTGTCGTAGCCGCCGACCATGAGCCAGCGCGGATGCTCGCGCCGGATGCGGGCCAGGTCGTTGCCGGCCCGCTGCTCCATGGGCATCAGGCCCTGGATGCCGGCGGCCTCGAGCCACGCAATGGTCTCGTGAATATTGCCGTCGGAATCCACCGTGGCGATGGCCGCGCGCGCCGTGAAACGCTCGATGTGGTTCACGAATGACGGCTCCCGGGTTCTCCACCCACGCAGGCGGGCGGAAAACGACTGGGCCCAGGAGGACTCGAACCTCCAACCAACGGATTATGAGTCCGCTGCTCTGCCAATTGAGCTATGGGCCCGATGAATCCGAGTGTATCGGACGGACTAACGGTTGCCAACGGGCGCGAATCCTGAACGGGATTGCCAATTTCAAATTGCAAATTGCAAATTGGGGAACTTCGGCGAGGGTTTTCGCAGCACGGGCCGCCCCTCCTCGTTTTTCAATCGGCAATTTGCAATTGGCAATTGGCAATTCCTACTGGTGGTACATCGGCTCGCTGGCCAGGTTCCCGAGGATCGCCTCGGCCTTTTCGAGCTGCTCGGCGGAGCCGCTGACGCCCAGCCAGATGGCCCCTTCGGCGCCGCAGGTGCCGCCGGCGGCCAGGAGGCGGCCGGTAGCGCCGGTGAGCGTGGCGATGGCGTCCAGCTCGGTAAAGGGCTCGCCCGGCAGCGGCAGCAGGCCCGGGCCCTGGGTGGTGGGGGCGTTGATTAAGGCGGCCAGGTCGGCGATGGGCTCGATCACGCGCTTCTCCAGGCCCACCGGCACGATCAGCCGCACGCGCCGGCCGACCACCGCCCCCAGGACCGCGCCGATGGTGCCGGCCTTGCGGTCGCCGATGTACACGGCGGCGGCCCGCTGGGCCACGTTCAGCGCATTGGCGCCCTTGAGCACGATATCGCCGGCGGCGAGCGAATCGGCGACGTCGAAGATGGTCTTGCCGGGGCGATATTTGCCATCCACCACGATGACGTCGCCGGCGAATTCCGAGCGCAAGGCCGCCAGGTTAAAGCCCGGCGGCACGGTCATGCCGCGGCGGAAGCCCTTGCGGGCGAAGCCCTCGCCCTGGCCAAGGGTGGCGAGAATTTCCTCGGCCACGTACGCGTTGGTCGTGCCGGCGATGATCGCCAGCGTGCCCTTCTTCAGCACGGCCGCGATGGCCGGATGCGCCGCCAGGCCGCGGCCGATGAGCCGCTTGCCCATGGAAGGGGTGAGGACAAATTGGCGCGTCTGCTCCATATATAGGGGCCTCCGGTTCTTGAGATTTCAAATTGCAAATTGCAA
>PMYD01000093.1 GCA_003171335.1 Phycisphaerales bacterium | reverse complement strand
CAACTCCGCCATCAACTCTTCTGGCGTAACTCTTGGGTCGTCCATGACTTATCTCCTTTGATGTTCGAGACGTAAGTCACTGTAACTAAAGAGGTAACGTCGCGCCAGAGAAAAATGTTAGTCACCTTCTTGACGCCATTCATGATCACAGTCTCGGCAATGCCGCCACCGCCGCGGCAGCCTGGCCCGCAAAGACGTGGGAATACCGGGAGAGGGTCATGTTGATGTCGCTGTGCCTCAGGAGCGTCTGGGCCACCTTGGGGTGCGTGCCGGCGGCGGCCAGCAGACTGCCGCAGGAGTGCCTAAGGCTGTGGAAGTCGGCGTATTGGCCTGCCGCGTCCTTGTACGGCAGCCCAGCCGCTGCCAGATCCACCCGCATCATCCGCGCCAGGCGTCCAGTGGGCACGGCGAATAGCTGGCCTTGTGCAGGCAGGGTCTTGATGAACTCGCCCAGCACGACGGCGGTATCGGGCCGCAGGGGAAGCACGTCCTGCCGCCGGCGCTTGCTATGTGCGGCGGCAACCATCACTGTGGGCGACGAATTGCATAGGTCGAAACTCGCGGCGGTCAGACTGGCCAGCTCGCTGGCTCGCAGGCCCGTCTCGACGGCCAAGCGATAGAGCAACGCACGCGCCTGACCCGACATGCCCAGAACCACCGGGCCTTGACGTGCTGCCTTGAGCAGCCGCCGCAGTTCCTCGACCGGCAAGGCCCGCCGGGCATGACGCGGATCGACGCGCACGTTGGGGCCTTCCAGGTGCTCCACCGGCGAGTGCACAGCCCGGCCCTCGTGGACCATCCATGTGCAGAACGTCTTCAGTGCGACCAGGTAGGCGTTGAACGTCGCGGCCCCGACGCGCTTCTTGCCCGCCTGCAGTCCGCTCAAGAAGGCCATGACCTTGCTGGGGTCGATGTCATTCCAGGACCGAAATCCGCAGCCGTCGAATATGCGGCACACCCTGGCCGTCACGACGCGGACGTAGAGCGCGGTAGCGCCCTTCGCATCGAGGGATTGACGCCAGCCAGGCAGGTCAGATGCACCATCGACGTGCTCGATCAGCGGGCGGAAGCCCGCCGCCTTCACGCGTTCCAGCAGGCCGATCTCGGCGAGGGCCATCTGCAGCTTGGCAGGCAGCGCCTCCAGCCATCTGGACAGCGCCGGGTCGGGCGTCTCGCCTGCGGCAACGCAGCGCACGAGGCGCTCGATGTTGCGGCCCAGGGCTTCTGTCGCACGCTGGTCGGGCAACCCGGCCAGGCGGCGACGGACGCCGCGGTGGTCGTGCAGATCGATCCACCAGCGCCGGCTGGTATGCGTGATGCCATCGATCCTGTACATGGGCCTGTACGTTCGCATGGTTCATCTCCTGGCGGGGTAGCGGATTGTAAACGCGAGCCCGCGACCGCGCAGTTCCCCCTTACAGTCCCCTCGGCAAGTGGGCAAGGGTATTGTCGAGTAAATCCTTGATGCTGTTTGACTTACGGTCGAAGTCTATATAAGGAGTTGACGAAAGGGCGTATCGCACGACGGGTGCGATAGTTGCGGCCGCGCTAGCAGTCGACTTTGCCTCGACCTTTGCCTCGCGGTGCGGCGGCCTTGACGGCCTAGGCGGCACGTAGAACCCGCCCAGATAGCGTTCCTGGCGGCCTACGGCGCGCCATTTCAACGATCTCCGGTCGGAACGGCCTGGGAGCCCTTCCCAGTGAGATCGTCGAAAAAAGTGCATGCTAGCTGGCCTCCTACGCGATCCAGCAGCCTTTGGTAGGTCGCGCCGAGCCCGTGGAGCAGACGCATACCGGTGGGAAGATGGGGCGATGATTTTCCTGGGCCTGCCGGCCTACCCCCATGCCGGCCCGGTCTCGTTTTTCGCCTATCGCCTCCAAGATGCGTTCGACTTTTCACTGTTAAGATGGGTAAACCAGCAAACGCATCTGCTGAGAATCTGACTTGACAGAATCTGGAAGTGCGATAGGCTATCGTTAGCTCCATCCGCTTTGTGGGCGCGGCGGGTAGTTCACCGAACGGGCAGGGGCGATCTCGCTCCTCGCATCTCTTGCCCGAGGCCGACACGGCCAAGTCCAAAGACATAACAGTTATTGCGCGCTTTGGCTGCGCCAGATTCTGACGCGGGCGCGCTTGTGGCACCAGCACCGTAGTGAACGAGTCATCAATGTTCCGTGATACCGCGAGCCCCCGCACAGACCAAGAGAGGAACGGAGCAACGAACGCATTGAGGGCGATATCGTGTGCTGTTGGGGTGGTGCTGGGGTTATGTGGCAACACGCCAGCCCTGGCAGGTGGGACGTTTCCAACAGGCTTGTCGGGCCCGGAAGGGGCTATTGTCGTTCATATCCAGGACAGCGGTCCAACACGGCCGAAAGGTTATGACGACCCGGAAATAGACTTTTTTCCCATGTCGGCGGTTATTCTCAGCGACGTGCCCACGTCCACCTGGACATATGGTTGCGCCCCGACGTCGGCAGGCATGATCTTTGGCTATTACGACCGCAATGGTTACCCGAACATGTATACCGGACCGTGCAACGGCGGCGTGGCCCCTCTCACAGACTTGGGACAGGGGAATGACCCCTCAAGCCCCATCGCCGGCTCCTGCTCAATCATCGCCACGCAGAATGGGTTTGATGGGCGCAATACTTTCGGCCATGTGGACGATTACTGGACCGGCTACGGCAACACAGGGCCCGACCCGTGGGATGGGAACTGGCTGGAACATGCTTGGGGCGGATGCACCGCTGATTATATGGGAAGCAATCAGTGGAAGTGGGATTCCGACGGCGACGGCACGACGGACTGTAACGCCGACGGGGCCACTTGCTTTTTCTGTTACTCCAACGGGGCGAAGCTCGATGACTACGTGCCGCCTGCCAGCGCGGGCCTGCCACAAACCGAAGGGTGCCACGGGATGCGCCTCTTCGCGGAATCCCGCGGATACACGGTATTGGATAACTACACGCAGAATATAGCGCCGAACGTGCCGGGCGGATTCTCGTTCAGCAATTACAAGGCTAAGATTAATGCTGGCAAGCCCATGCTGATTCAGTTGGTGGGTCACACCATGGTGGGCGTCGGGTACGAGTCCTCTACCCGCACGGTCTACGTTCACGACACATGGGACAACTCCACCCATAGCATGACTTGGGGAGGTTCCTACGACGGAATGAGCCAGTGGGGTGTGACGGTGCTTGACCTTGCGGTGCCCGCGAATCAGGTTCCCGTAGTCAGCGCCGGCGCGAATCAGACCATCATGCTGCCGGTCAACACCGTCGCACTGGCCGGTACGGTCAGCGATGATGGTCTGCGCACCGGGGCGGCGGTGACGACCACCTGGAGCTGCCTCAGCGGACCGGGCAGCGTCACCTTCGCCAACGCCACGTCGCCCGCGACGACGGCGACATTCTCGACCACCGGCACCTACGTGCTGCAATTGACGGCCAGCGACACCCAGCTGAGCAACTACGCCCAGGTGCAGATCACGGTGGCCCCGCCGCGGGTGAATCAAGCGCCGGTCGTCAATGCTGGGGCGAACCAGACGATTTATATGCCCCCGACAACGCAGGTGAACCTCGCAGGCACCATCAGCGATGATGGCCTGCCGCTGGGGGCCGTGATGACCTCCACGTGGAACATCATCAGCGGGCCTGGAAGTGTCACCTTTGGCGATGCCAATGCCCCCAGCACCACGGCCACCTTCTCCACCCTGGGCACCTACGTGCTGCAGCTGTCGGCCAGCGATTCGGCATTAAGCGCATCGGCCGCAGTCCAGATTACCGTGGCCCCGCAGCCGGTGGATCAGGCCCCGGTGGTCAGTGCCGGAGCCAACCAGACCATCATGCTGCCGGTCAACACCGTCGCACTGGCCGGTACGGTCAGCGATGATGGTCTGCCCATCGGGGCGACCGTGACGACCACATGGAACTGCCTCAGCGGCCCGGGCAGCGTGACCTTCGCCAACGTCAGCTCCTTGAGCACCACGGCCACGTTCTCAACATCGGGCACGTACATACTGCAACTGGCGGCCAGCGACACGGCGTTGACTGGCACGAGCAACATGCAAGTTACGGTTACCCCCCCGAATCAGGCTCCTGTCGTCAGTGCCGGTGCGAATCAGGCCATCACGCTGCCGGTCAATACCGCCCCGCTGGCCGGTACGGTCAGCGATGACGGCCTGCCCATCGGGGCGACCGTGACGACCACCTGGAGCTACCTCAGCGGCCCGGGCAGCGTGACCTTCGCCAACGCCGCCGCCGCGGCCACGACGGCCACTTTCTCGACCTCCGGCACGTATCTGCTGCGACTGACCGCCAGCGACACGGCGTTGAGCAACTATGCCCAGTGCCAGATTACCGTCAACCCGGCCCCCATCAATCAGGCCCCCACGGCCAACGCCGGGCCCAACGTCAAGGTGATGATTCCCAACGCTCTGACACTGGCCGGCTCGATCAGTGATGATGGACTGCCCAACCCGCCGGGGGTCTGCACGGCGACATGGAGCCAGGTCTCCGGTCCTGGCACCGTGACCTTCGCCAATCCGGCTGCTGCCAGCACAACGGCCACCTTCTCGACGGCCGGCACCTACGTGTTGCAACTGCTGGCCAGCGACTCGGTCCTGACCGGAACGAGCAATGTGACAGTGACCGCCCTAGCTCCCGGCGATTTCAATGGCGACGGGAAGGTTGACGGCGTGGACTTCCTGATCTGGCAGGCCCATTACCCCGGCAACCCAGGCATCGCCTACCAGTGCGACCAGGGCGATGCCAACGGCGATGGCAAGGTCGATGGGGTGGACTTCCTGATCTGGCAGGCGAACTATCACGGGTAAACATTGGCGGTACGTCGCTGCTTGCGAGGCGGCGTGGACGGGCTTGAGCGGCCGCGGGACGATCAGGCACCGATCCAAGATGCAGACGTGGGTGAAGGGCCGGAGAGAATCGGCACCCGTTCTTTCCTGCCGCTAGCCGGCCTCCCCCATGGCCGGCCCGGTCCTGCGGCTTGACCGAAATCGCCGATACTCAGTGGAATCGCATCCAGCGCGAGGTAAGCGCATTCCGGGGGCTGATCGACATCTGGGACGTGGTGAATGAGGCCGTGGTCATGCCGGACTTCGACCCGGCCAAGTACCAGATAGCGCGGTTGTGCGCGGACGTGGGGCAAGTGGAGCTGATCAAGCGGGCCTTCGCGTGTGCGCGGTCCGCCAATCCAGCGGCCACGTGCGGTCACGCCCTGCCTTACTCCTGTCACCGATGGCTGGCCTCCCCCGCAGGCGCTACGAGTGGCCGCAACGCACGGCCCACGCTGGTCAGAAAATAGAGCGAAAATATCATTGACAGGGCTGTTGTTTTCGCCCTATGCTCTGCGGACATGGAAAAGCAGATGACCAGCAAGGTGCTCGATGCTCTCGCGCAGGCCGAGGAGAAGCTGCAATTCGTCATCGGGGAATCGGCTCGTTGCGGCGAGTATGCCGTCTCGAAGGCAGCCAGCGCCGTGGCCGAGGAGATCATGGCGATCCAGGTCAGGCTCCGCGGGGCTGCCCTGCCCTCGAGACCCGCCGCCGGCACTTCCGCCCCTGCGACGCCCTTGTCTCGGGCGAAGGGCGGCCGCAAGTCGAACTACCCCAAGTTTGAGTTCCGGGGCGGACAGCTCTACCGGATTGGCTGGTCCAAGAAGGAGAAGAAGGAGTACTCGCACAAGGTTTCACGGGAAGTTTATGATCGCGTCGTCAAGGGCATGCAGAGCACGGCGACCTCGGGCACTAGCCCGCTCATGATCGATGCCCTGTTGGAGGGAATGCGGAAGACGACCAATGAAGGCGTGTCCAGTTACCAGGTCTACGTTGTCGTGGGGTTCTTGAAGGCCCGTGGCATCATCCAGCAGGAAGGACGCCAAGGGTATCGATTCCCGGAAGACCTGGTCTCCCAGGCAAGTGAAGCATGGGGGCGATAGGCAACGCTGACGGCATCCGTTTCGCCAGTCTTACCTGTTGCCCGTGTTGTCACAAGTGAACAGCAGGAGCAAGAGATGGAAACGCACGAGCCAGCCGAGTTGCTCAGAAGATTGTTGGCCGCCAAGTCGGCCGATGCGGTTCGGACAATCTTGACCGAGATTGGGGACGCATCACAAACACAGATAGGCGAGAAGATCGGCCAGTCGCCATACTCATGGCACCCGTTCGGCAACAACCTGTCGAACATTTCGACGATAGGCTTGGCGACCAAGCCCGGGCGCAGTCTGACGGAACGGCTCACCAACGCCATGGACGCCCTGCTGGAGGATCGGGCCAGCCCGGGCATGCAGCTCCCAACGTCATCCAGGGCAGCGGCCCAGCAATGGTTTGGCCGGCCGGTGTCGGGTCCCGACGAAGGCTTGTTCAACTGGGTCTTCAACGAGTCGGATTATGATCGCCGCATTGCCGTTGTGCTCCACCCCAGCGGCGTGGAGAGCGCCCCGACGGTGGATGTCCTCGACCAAGGCGTGGGGTTGACACCGGCCCAACTGCCGTCAACGATCCTGAGCCTGCAATCCGGCAACAAGATCAACAAGCGATATCTCATCGGTGCTTTTGGTCAGGGTGGTTCATCCACGCTGGCATTCTGCGACTATGCCCTCATCCTGTCGCGATCCAAAGCTGACCCGAAGGTGGTCGGCTTCACCGTCATCCGCGTAGTCAAGCTGGACGAGACGTACAAAGAGGACACGTATGCCTATCTCTCCGTCGCTGGAACCGAAGGAAAGCAGGTTCCGATGTGCGAGATCGGAGAGGAACCGATGGAGGTTTATGAAGGCCTCGGCCTCTCGCGCGGGTACGCCTTGCAGCACGGCACGCTCATTCGCCATTTCAGCTATAAGCTAACCAACCTGGTCAACACGCTGTCACCCAGCCCCGGGAATCTCTACCACTATCTGCACTGTTCCCTCTTCGACCCGCTGTTTCCCTTCCGGGCTATTGATGTGCGCGACCCCAGTTCCGTCAAGGATGAACGGATCAACGGAAGCCGTAACCGTCTCATGCGGCTTGTGAAACGGGGCGACGATTCGCCGGACCCGGAAAGTCGGATAGATGTTCGGCATTACTGCCCGATGGAGTACGTGGTTCCGGTGGGTTCGGATGCGCCATCCATCGGCATCGAGTACTGGGTGGTCCTGGCGACCCGCAAAGGAACCGGCAAGAAGAAGGATGAGCTTATCCTGCGGAGCCAGTCGCACGAGCTGTTTGTTCAAGCCGGGCACCCCATCATTGCCACGATGAACGGCCAGAACCAAGGAGAACTGACCTCGAAACTGCTGCGTGATCTGGGCCTTGGCATGCTGTCCCGACACATGGTGATCCATCTTGACTCGACCAATGCCGACAGCCGCGTCCGACGGGAACTGTTCTCCACAAGCCGCGAGGCGATGAAGGACGGGCCGGTGCTCGAAGGCCTTCTCCAGGTCCTTCGGAAGATGCTGGCCGAAGACGAGACCCTGGCCAAGATTGAGCAAGAACTGACGGCGAAGCTCTCCCAGAAGGAAACCCACGCCACCGACGAGGAGGTCAAGCGGGAGGTCTCGAAGCTTTTGCGCGAGGCCGGCTACCGCGTCAAAGACCCAGGCCCGTCGACTGAGCCGGGCGAACAAGGCGAAGAAGATGATGTCGCCAAGCATGGACGCCGCCGGCCGGCCGTCGCCGATCCGCTGCCCACGCTTCCCTACCCGGATGTCACCCGGTTTGAGATTGTGCATCCCAAACCGGAAATGCAACTCGCCCAGAACGATAATGAAGTCGTCCTGGTCGAGACCAACGCCGACGCCCAGT
This sequence comes from Phycisphaerales bacterium, assembly GCA_003171335.1. Lineage (GTDB taxonomy): Bacteria > Planctomycetota > Phycisphaerae > SM23-33 > FEN-1343 > FEN-1343. Next base: position 29,649 of record PMYD01000093.1, on the reverse strand, counting down.
ATGACCGCGAGAAGAGGATAGCAGTCCGTTTTGAGCCGGACGTGCTGGAACTGGCGGCGGTTTCCCCCCTGCGGGGTGGTCGTATGCGGTGGAGATTGCGGGCAAAGGACGCTGCAACGGTCGGACAAAGAGGCAAGATCGTCGCAACGCTCACCAAGCCGAACGGCACGCAGTTGATGGACTCAACCGAGTTCGAGATTCTGCCCCCGAAGGTCGAGACGACCCGCAAGTCGAGGGGCGACGTGCCACCCTTTGAAATCAGGCCAATCAACCCTACGGACGACCAAGAGCGATGGGGACAGCTATGGCCCCAACTCGACGCCGAGCAAGACCCGCATAAGCTGGGAGCGGTTGCCTACAAGCCGGATAAGCAGGCCGGGGGCATCTACGTCTACTACTCCACGGTGTTCGAGCCGTTCGCATACGAGCTCGAGCGACTCAAGACGCGGGCCCCTGCGCTGGTCGATCTGTTCCGCCGGAACTACGAGATCTGGATCGCGTATCACGCCATCCTCCAGGTCGAGGACAGCAACAGGCCTTCCGCCGACGGAGAGATCAAGGAAGAGGTGATGGATCGGATGCAGGACGAGGAGCGCATTCGGGTGGCCACGACGCAGGTGAAGCAGGCCATACGGACAGCGGAGATCATGCACCAGGTAATGAAACTACAGGCAACGACGAGCGACGACTAGTCGGCAACCCGGTGGACAAGGACGACTTCACGTGAGGCCGCGATGTCGCCCTTCAACACCGCGTACCATCTGCGGCCAGGGACCGTCCGCCAAATGCGATCCGCCCCGTTGGCAGCACGTTGGTGTGTCGCGATGGCTTCAACGAAACCAGCGTCCTGCATGTTGTCCAAGTAACGCGGTAGTTGCGTGTCAGGATCAGAGAACGCAACCATCTGGACTATGTAAGCGCCATCCTTCATCGCCCGACGAATGGACCGCAACGTACGCAGCGAAGACTCGAAGTACGTGGTGAGGTCCTCTTCGTGCCGGTCGCCGAAATTGTAGAATGAAGCGCCTTGGCCATCGTTGCAGTTGGCAATCCAATATGGAGCAGGCGTTTCCCGACGGCCATCGACCTGCCAGCGGTGATAAAGCACATGAACGCCAGGGTATGGCGGGCTGGTCACAACCAGTGATGCCTTCGACTCTGGATTCGCAAACACCGGAGCCTCGGCCAGGCCTGCGGCGTCTCCTTGGCACAGCGTGCAAGCATCGCCACGAAGTCCGTTGGCCAGGTTCGGTTCTTGCCAAAAGTCGGCAGACGTGCGCAGCATTTCAGTCAGATGCCAAGCCAACTTTTCCCGGAACTCGCCGAGGGACGTGTGGGTCTCGCGGCCATCCAGGGCCCACTGCGCAGTGCGAAGAATGGCGCAGCGGGCAAAATCCTGGCTCGCTTGGGTCGGCAGTTCACCAACCGCCTTAATCGCCCCCGCAACGATCTTCTTGATGAACCTGGCGCGAGGGAGGTCCATGTTCTTCAGGCGACGGTCGTCGAGCATGGAGGCCACCGCCTGACGTGCAAGACGATACCCCATCTGGCCCACTGTTCGACCAGACCACGCCTCGACGGCCGCGACCTCCGCGTCGCTCAGTCGCGTCGTCTTGACTCGAGCGACGAACACAGCCAGGGCATTGAGGTCGTTGCCGACGATGCGGCGTCCCGCGCGAAGGGCCTCCACGACCGTTGTGCCCCCGCCCATGTACGGGTCCAGCACCATGTCTCCGGGGGCAGAGAGCGCGTCAATCGCCGCCGCGGCGAACCGCGGCGAGAATCGGGCCGGATATCGGTAGAAGCTGTGAACCGACCCCAATACTGGAGATCGGTCGGCAGCACCCTCGGCTAGTCGTTCCGCAGCAACTGCCGAAATAGATTGCCGTTGCGCGCGCATCATCCGTGATCTAGCTCTCCATCCTTCATGCTATCATCGGCAAAAACGGCCGGAAAACACCTGCCTTTTTCGCCATGTCTCGTCGCGCGAGCCACCTCGCAGGCCTTCCGACCTGCATCGGGCCGTTGATTCAGATGGTACTCATTCAACAGCGTCTGTGCAAGCCGTTAGGAGTGCGTTAGCGTTGGCAATCAGAGTAACAACCGGGCTGCGACAAGAGTGGTCGCACGGTTTTCCGCATTATGCACCTGCATGCCCGTCGTATACTGTGTCCCACGGACAAGGAGCATTCGCCATGATCGCCAGAAATGACCCGTTCGGGGAAACCTGTGCCCAGCTCTTCAATGCTTTCTTCAAAAAGTTCCCCAACGACGAGTTGCGAAAGCGAACCGCCATAGCTGTCCCTCCTGTAGTGGCCCAGCCAAATTGGCCAGCCCGTTTTCACGGCGTCCGAACGGTGGCCCGACTATGACTGAACGTTGACGGAAGCCTTCGCGTTGGGCCCGGAAGATCTCCACCTCCCGTAGTGGTCCAGCGACTTCCGGCCCGCACAGACCCCAAACAGGTTTCGGGGTCTTGACCGAACAGGATCGCATGGTAAGCTGTCCCTCCCGAAGACTCTATCTGGGCTGTGTGAGGCGCGAAATCCTGGGCGCGGCGTGAAATGGCAGCGATCAGAAGTGCCTGCTGCGGTCAGTCCGCAGGCATGCTGCGGGCAATGATCGTACGTGCCGCAGAATCAACACAGACGAAGTTTTCGGGAGGCACAGGGCCTGACCCCTCGACGTTGCACTATCCAGTTGTCAATCGCTGCTTCCTGCGGTCCTCAACGGCTGCACGATCTACCAAAGCGCCTCAGCACGAAGGTTCCTGTACCAACATACCGGCCTCGCCTGTTCACGCCCGCAGGACGCACTGCGGGGTTTTGTCCACAATGTCCCGGCGCGCAGCAGGCCTGCCATGCACGGATACCGCGGAGTCCATGACTAATTAATGGTGAAGGTGGCTTCCTTTGTGGAAGCCTCCAGCGGGCCAAAATCGCATTTCATGCGGACCGTGAACTGACCTTTATACTGGCTGGGCACTCGCCATGAATGCGAAAATGACTCAACGCAGCTACACCAGGCCAATGTGCCACTATGAATTCTCTCACCGGCATCATTGAAGACTTCGATCATCGGGTCCCGCAACCTGGCGCACTTGGGATAGATATGTTCCGCGCAGTTGCCCATGTTATCGATCATGGCGAGCCTTAGATTCACATCGCGGCCGTTGATACTAACCATTATGCCAGCCGTCAGCGGGGTCCCCACGCTCACCGCTGTCACTTTTCCGGCCACCACGTCAAAGCCCGCCGTCGTGCCGACCGCCGTACCGTCCACGTACGAGTTACGAAAGCCCGGGGGAGTATCGATCGGCTCGACCACGACTTGTCCAAAACGCAGGAAGGCATAATGACCCATGGGAAGCGTGATGGGCGTTCCGTTCGCATCAGGCACGAGGAAGAAACACCACTCGCTCATCAGGTAACCACTCCATTGCTCATGGTCCACCCGGATCTGCCCGGTCTGGACATCCTCGGGCGTGGCGCAGATGTGCGAGCCTTCCGCGGACACCTTCAGTTGGTAGGCTCGGCCATCCAGGAAGATACAGCGATCAACAAAGGCTGACCCGGCCGGTCTGGCGAACGTGTCATCGGAGTAAACGACCACCATGTTACCGGCGGGATATTGAATTGTCCCATTTTTTCCCACACTGGGCTTGAAGAACCCGCCACAGCGAAGATCCCCGTTCAAATCCCACACGCGCACAGCCCGTAATTTATCCCCGAAACGGCAGATGCCTTCTTTGCCAGTCCCTATTTTCAGCACAAGCTCGCGGTGCTGCCCATCCAGGATAACGTAACTGCCGCTGGCGGTAATCGGCACCGAATTGTCGCCCCGGTGAATCTGCCCCCGGGTCGGGACGATCTCATACTGTCCATTCTTTATCGGCTTTAACCGGACGGCCAAGGCATTTGTGAAATTGTATTTGCCCGTGAAATCCAGCCGGAGAACCTCGGGCTCGGCAGCCTCGGCGGTATAGGAGTCCTCCGCAACGCACACCCTGCCGAATGCTGTGTTCAGGATGGACACCATGGCGTGAGGATTGGTTATGCCGGAATACTTGCCTGCCTTGCTGAAAGCGGAAGTGAAGTGCGTATTCCCAAATGAGCACCCGTAACTGGGAAAATCGTTAGCATCCAGCGCTACCGGCACGAGTGTCCCCTCCTCGGCCGCCAGCACCGCACCTGTCATCGCCAGCATGCACAGTATGGCGGCTATCCTGGACACGAATAAAGTCCTTCCGGTCGCGCGGTCCAACCCTCATCGCTTGCCGCATTCACAGCGACGGTATTGCGTCTTGGCATTACGCTAAGTCGCTGGTTTAAGGGTGCCCGTTGAACAGCGGAGCCAGACTCTTTTCAACTAAGTCCCGCATTGCCTTCTTCAACTGCGGATCTGCCGCATCGATTCGAATCTGTCCCGCCAGCCCCCAATTCAAGAGCTTCACTGAATCCATCTGATCCGGCAGGCCGTCGGAAGGATGCAAGATCACGGAAAGATCCACCACAACGCCTTCGGGCACCTTGTTTCTTGTGTGTCGTCCTTTTATGTGAAAATGGAAAAGACTTATGTTCAACTGTCCCGTTTCAGACGGCGTGTTGATATTCTCCCAGCCAATACCGTCATCCGCGCTCAGCTCGGGGTACCACGCTGCCAGTTCCACCAGCCCATGTCGGATCTGTGCATCCGCCTGTGCCAAAAGCTCATCCCGTCTTGCCATTGAGTTCGCTGTCTGCCAAGCGGGCTGAGTTGCACAGGTAACAGATAGAGGAATCAATACGCCGGCGATCAGCGCCGCGACCGTTATCGCTATGGGCCACGACCGGGAGAGGCGGACCACTTCCTCAGGCCCCTGAAGCAGACGTATGATGCGGCTGCGCAGCTGCGAAGCATTGCCGGCTGTCAGTGCAATCCCCACCTGCCGGCGGCGTTCCATGTCGTTCGCCAAGGACCGCTGGGCCATGTGCAGCAGGGACTGAGCATACGTATGCCGCTCCATCCCGGCCGACATGGCCGCATCATCGCAGGAGTTCTCACGCTCCAACCGTATGCATCTTGACACCCACCAGACGGCCGGGTGAAAAAACAGGAACGTTTCGATCACTCGTTGGATCAGGTTAATCAGTGGATCGTGCCGCCTGATATGCGCCAACTCGTGGGCCAGAATCGCCTCGATCTGCTCAATCGATAGACCGGTTGCCAAGAACATGGGCAACAAAATCACGGGGCGAAGCACCCCCACGACGATCGGCGATGCCACTCGCTGACAGTACGCGGCTGCCGGCACAAAACGCAGCCCGAAAGCCCGGGAATGTTCCGCCAGCATCCTCAGCACGGAGGATTCCGTAACCGGCTGGGACGCCAGTCGTAACCTATGACCGCTCCGCAACCCAATCAACAATCGTACGAGCATCAGCGACACGCCCAGCAGGTAACCGCTCACGATAAACGGGCAAAGCTTTTTCCATCCCAGGCTTGGCTCAACAGATGTTCGACCGGGTACGGCCGCGACCGCAGCCGACCCCTCAGGAGATTCGTTCTGCGGAGTAACCAGGAGCGGCGCGCCCGTATTGACGAGGGATATGTGGCTGGACGACCCATGCACGAGAGGAAAGGTTGCAGCCGGGCAGACGGCCATGACTCCAAGGGCGCCAACAAATACCCAATACCGCACTGCCGCCTGAGACTTGCGCAAGAACACTCCCGCAAGTCCCGCCAGTAAGGCCACAGCCGCCGCCTGCCAGAGAAAATGGGCCAATGTGGTCACCAGGCGGAGACAAAAGCCATTGCTGAGGGGGTGCAGAAGATCCATAGACTACTCTCTTTTGTGCCGATCCAGCAGCTTCTGGATCTCCTTGACCTCATCTTCGTCCAAGTCCCTTGTCTCCAACAGACCGGCCACCATCGCCGCTAACGAACCATCAAAAAACCGCTCGGCAACATCTTGAAGTGTTCGGCGCGTCGTGGCGAGCCGACTGATACGGACGGCATAGACAAAACTGCCGCCCGTTTTTGCTTTTCGCAGATAGCCCTTCTTCACCATGATGTTCATGGTGGTCGTGACCGAGGTGATAGCCAAATCACGAAACGCCGCCAAGGCATCGCGCACGCGCTTGACAGGCAAAGGGCCGTCTCGCCAGATAATCTTTAAGATCTCGAGTTCCAGTTCCGTCGGATGTCTTGAAGCTGGCCTGGCCATTTATGCTCACCTTCCACCTCCCATCGAAGCCGCTTCCAGTTAACTGTCACCGGCGGCAAAAAGCAACAAGAATTTTTCTAATTTCATAAAATTTGTTCTTGACAAATTCATGCTTTTCGCTGATTTTAGAGCAAGATCGACTTGCCTGCCTGAGCAGCGGGCATGAGCACGCGGGGGTGAGCCGCCCCCGGTGGATGTTCGGAGCCTTCAAAGGAGAGGGAATATGAAACGCAGCATGATGATTCTGGCCGCCTTGCTTTTGGCGGCGGGGGCAGCCCAGGCGACCCCGACGGCCGTGTACGCGGAGGTGAGCTATCCCACCTCGACCACCTGGGCTTTGTGGCTGACGGAAACGACCAATTGGGATGGCATCCCGGCCGATGTCACCCCCTCGGGCTTTGGCATTGCTGAATTCGCCATCCCCATCTCCGGGGTGACGACGGCGCACAGAGATGCGCCAGGTGGATTGATTCTCCCTCCCATGTACGTGGGATTCAGCGGCAGCGCCACGGTGGATGCCAATGGCAACGCCCTGCTCCTTGCTGCCCAGGACACGTTAGCGCCCGCGACTATCATTTGGGGCTATGGCGTCACGGCAGGCACAATTTATTCGCTTAGCTGGTCCGCCCCGGGAACCCCCGGTTCAGCCACCCCCGGAGTTCTGGCATACGACGGCACGCGGAACGTCGGGCAGACCGTTTCCATCACCTATGGATCCCCCGAGGCCGATGTGTTCGTCTATGGCCAGTTTTTTGGAAATGCCACATCCATTTCCGTCGTGCCCGAGCCGGCCACGCTGAGCCTGCTGGGCCTGGGCCTGCTGGTCCTGCGCCGCCGGCGGTAGAACGCCGGCAGGCTTTCTGTCGTAAGCTGGGCCCGCAGTGCGTCCTGCGGGCTAAAGCACGCGAGGGCGGGGTGCCCCCGGTGAATGTTGGATCCTTCTGAGGAGAGGAACATGAAACGGAGCGTGAGGACTACCGTCGCCGTGTCGGTTGTGGTGCTGGCGCTTGGGACGGTCGCCTGGGCCCAGCAGGAGCAGGATGAAAGCCCGCCTCTGAACATGAACAACCCGGCCAACCTCATCACCATCACGGCCACCACCTATACCCTGAACCACATCGCCGGCGGCGACCCGAACAACGAGTCGCATCTGGATGGGCAATGGATTTGCAGCCGCGTGGCCTCGGACGGCAAGGTGTATTTCGGCGATTCCAGCCACGACTGGAAGACCGGCGGCATGTTCTGCCAGTATGACCCGGCCACCCGGCAGGTGCATGTGCTGTGCCCGGACATCGATGTGGTGTGCGGCGAAAAAGCGATGGTGGATGCCAACCAGATTCGGCCCCAGGGCAAGCTGCACAGCGATCTCCAGCAAGATGGCAACTACTTGTACTTTGCCACGTATTACGGCTACACCGGCGCACCGTACACGGGCGGGCACGTGATTCGCTACCAGCTCGGCAGCTATGAGGCCGGCGCAGCCCACTTTGATAACAAGGGCATTCCCAACGCCACCAACGAGATTTACGGCGGCTTGTGCGTGGACTCGATCAACCACAAGGTCTACGTCAACTCGGGGTACGAGATGTACCGCATGAATTGCGATGCCGGCACGACGGCCACACCGCTGGCGAACTTGGGCGGCAACGATTTCTTCCAGTTCACCGACAGCCAGGGCAACCTCTGGGCGACCAGCTACGGTCTAGTAGGCACTCTGTTCGAGATTCAACGGGATGCCAATGTTCCCATCCCATACTACGGCGTCCTGCCCCTGGTCAGCCTCCCCAGCGACACCAGCGACTCCGGCACCAACACCGACCAGACCGGCCGATTCTGGAACTGGGGCGCCAAGTGGGGCTCGGACAAGTTCGTCTTCAATATGCGCCAGGATGGCGCCCTGTACGTGTTTGACGCCGCCAAGGCGGATGCCAACGACATGGGCCACGCCTTCACCAAGGTCGCCCACATCGGCATCGGCGGCCTGGACATGTGCCTGGGCGGCAATATGGTGTATTTCGTGCAGTCCGCCACGCCCTGGGGCACGGTCTACACCGACCCCATCACGCACGCCTCGACCGCCTACATTCATGACGCCAAGGCCCGCGACCAGCATCTCATGAGCATCAGCCTGACCGACCCCAACCACGTCATCAAGGACTGCGGCCGCCTCATCGACCCGGTGGGGCGCGTGCCCTGGCGGACCGAGGGCATGTCGGCCGATGACAACGGGCACGTGTATCTGACGGGTGACTGGCACCTGCTGCGGCTGGGGCACGATGCCTGGGGCAATGTCAGCACCGATCCCAACGTGGCGCTGGATCCCAACGAGATCCCCTACGGCTGCGTTCGCATGATTGACTCCGACCCCGGGCACTACTACACCGCCGACATGTGGCGAGGACAGTTCTTCGCCGTGGTCACGGCCACCTCCAACCAGGCGCTGGTGGTCTTCGCCGGCGCCAACCAGTCCATCGCGCTGCCCTCCAACACGGTCACGCTGGCCGGCACGGTAAGCGATGATGGTACGGCGGGCACGCCGACGGCCACCTGGAGCGCGCTTTCCGGTCCGGGCAGCGTCACCTTCGCCAATGTCAACGCCCCCGGCACCACGGCCACCTTCTCGACGCTCGGCACGTACGTGCTGCAACTGGCGGCCAGCGACTCAGCGCGCAGCGCCTCCAGCACGGTCCAGATCATCGTGAACCCGCAGCCGGTTCACCAGGCCCCCGTGGTCAGTGCCGGGTCCAACCAGACCATTACCTTGCCCACCACCACGGCCACGCTGGCCGGCACGGTGAGCGATGATGGTCTGGCGGGTGCGGTGACCTCCACGTGGAGCGTGGTCTCCGGTCCCGGCAGCGTCACCTTCGCCAATGCCAATGCCCCCGGCACCACGGCCACCTTCTCCACGCTCGGCACGTACGTGCTGAAGTTGACAGCCACAGACCCGGCGCTGAGCGGTTCGGCGCAGATGCAGGTGGTCGTGCAGCCCCAGGGCTCCCTGGTCTTGGCGCTGCACCTGCCGTTTGATGAAGGCTCGGGCACCACGGCGGCCGACACCTCTGGCAATGGCCGCAACGGCACGCTGTCCGGCGGGACGACCTGGATTACCGGCAAGATCGGCCATGCCCTGCAGTTCAACGGCACCACCGGCGAGGTTACCGTGCCGGACTTCCCGCTGAGCCAACAGTTCTCCGTGGCCTTCTGGTTCAAGGCCAGCAACCTGCCCAACATGTACAGCTACATGTTCAGTTGGGGCACGGTGAGCAATGTCAACAGCATCAACATCTGGTTCTACGTGAATGGCGCCATCACGCTGCGCACCGACATTCAAGACTCCGTCAACGCGGACCCGACCAATTACTGCGACATCATCGACGCCAACATGGCCAACGGCCAGTGGCACCACTACTGCGCGACGGTCGCCAACGGCACAGGCCTGACGGTGTACATTGACGGCCAGTCCCGCGTCACCTATGGGGCCGTGGGCGGGCACACGATTACCCCGGCCACGAACCTGTTCATCGGCAGCAGGGATGACAACAACTCGGCCCGCTATTTCGCCGGCAGCATCGACGATGTGCGGATCTACAGCCAGGCGCTGTCCGCCAGCGATGTGCAGAACCTGTACAATGCGGCCCCGGTGGTCACCGTCGCGCCGCCGCCATATACCCACAATTATCCGCGGGCGTGGATGCAGTCGTTCACGTATCCCTGGACGCTGGCCGGGTCGGTGAGCGATGATGGGCTGCCCAACCCACCGGGCGCGTGCACGGTTTCCTGGAGCACGGTCTCCGGCCCCGGCACGGTCACCTTCGACACCCCCAACCAAGCCGTCACCACGGCCGTGTTCTCTAGGAACCCATCTGCTGCTGGCAACTACGTGTTGATGTTGGATGCCAACGATGGACAGTTGGACGGGAACGTTCAGGTGACGGTCATCGTCATGAAGACCGCGGATTTCAGTGGAGACGGCAAACTGGATGGCATAGACTTCCTTATCTGGCAGGCCCATTACCCCACCTACAGCGGTGCCAGCCCGTGGGAGGGTGATGCCAACGGCGACGGCAAGGTTGACGGCGTGGACTTCCTGACCTGGCAGGCGAATTACCACGGGTAACCGTCGGCACCAAACCCACTGGGGCGATGGCCCAACCAACTATCGCCCCGGTGCTTCTATGGCGGCAAGGTCGGCTCCTCTTTCGCCCCCTCCTCCGTTGGCCGCATGCCGCCAGAGTCCGATAGAGCAAAGAAAGAGGCAACTACAAACACAAGGGGCTCTGACGCGATTTGACGCAGTTCGCGCGGGATTCGGCCCGTCAGCCCGGCGGGCGAGAAATCGCCGACCGTGGGCCAACGTGTCGCGGTTTGTCGTCGTTTGACGCGAATTGACGCGATTGGTCGCAACTGCCGGGGGATGGGGGTTGAACCAGTAGCGGTGTGAAGAAATAGGTGACTGCCCAGATTTCCTTCAAAAGAAGTATTGTCAGGTGCTAAGCGGCCGTGCAGGAATAACTGCTAAGATTGCAAAGCAGATGGGGCCGCGTGGTGGGACAGAGCAGCAGATCGCGGAGGCCATCAAGTCTGGACAACAGATTCCTGCTATCAACAAGGCGACCGGCAATGCAGCCATACGCTATGTGCATCCACAGACCGGCCAGTCGGTAGTCGTCGATACTGTTACCAATGAAGTGATTCATGTCGGCGGTCCGGGATTCACGTATGGTCCTGCGAGTGGAGACATCCCATGACTGACATCGCACAAATCTATATTGCACTTCTCGATGAGGGCGTGGACGTGTGGCGACCAGTCCAGGCAGAACGCCTGAGCGGCAATACGTATCGCATACTCAGTCAGCCTTATGACCGAGAGATTGAATCGTGGCAATTTGAACCAGGCGATGTGGTGTTATGTGAAATCGTCGAATCTAGCGACGGGCGCATCCTTGCGGCCACCAAGAAGGTCAATCCGGGTTGATGAACGGGGGGACATAACGACTCAATGAGTAATGGCGGATATTCATTGCGGATGAATGGTATAGTTCCAGTCGCCGTGGAACCGGTGCGGGTGGAGGCGGACTTGGCTCATCTCCTCGTCGCTGATCTCCCGGCCCTGTGGATACCTCCCCTTGTCGATCTCGGCCCGCACGCGGAGGCCCGTCTCGGTTCGGGTCGCGGCGATGAGGTTCACGATGGTCACCAGGCTGGTCAGCGGCCGCCCGCGCCAGTTGGCACTGATGTACGAGAACAGCCGGTGCTCGATCTTGTTCCACTTGCTGGTGCCCGGAGGAAAGTGGCAGACCGTAATCGTCAGGCCCGTGGCATCCGCCAGCCGCTGGAGTTCCCACTTCCACAGGCGGACCTTGGCCCCGTTGCTGCCGCCGCTGTAGGCCGTGATGAGCAGGGATCGTGCCTTGGGATAGACGGGCTGGCCCATCGCGCGCCACCAGCGGCGGATGGTACGTACGGCGAAGCTGGCCGTGTCGTGGTCGATGCCAACGCTCACCCAGCCGGCGTTGCGGGTCAGATCGTAAACCCCGTACGGGATGGCCTTGCCGTTCTCTTGGATGATGAAGTCGTGGACTTTGACGGTCTCCGGGCTACCCTTGGGTCGCCACTCGCGGCCGGGGTTCTTGAAGTTGCCGACGAGTTCCTTCTTCTTGGTGTCCACCGAGATGACCGGTTGCTGCTCCCGTTGAAACGCGACGACTTGACGGTTGATATGCCGAAACTGCGAATCTCGGTCTGGATGACCGCGGCCTTCCTGGGACTTGCGGTTGCTCTGCAATGTGTACCCGGCATCTCGCAAAACGTCTGCCATGGTGCGGAAGCTGATGTCATGTCCCATGGCGCGAAGTTCACCTGTCAGTTTGCGGACACTCTTGGAAGTCCAGAGCAAGCGAGATTCAGGGTTCCCAGAGACGGTGGGTTCAACCAGACTCTCAACATCTCGCAGGAGCGTGGCATCCTTCTGAACAACCTTCTTGCGCCCGCCGCCGGGCCTTCGGACCCGCCCAAGCTCCACCATGTCGCCGGACTTGAGTTCCTTGGTGCCCCGCCAGATGGTGATCTGCGAGACGCCGGTTGCGCGAGATACCAATGGGATTCCGCCCCACCCGATATCCATTGCTTCCGTGGCGCACCAGAGCCGACGACTGCGTTCAGTCAACGATGGAGACAGTGCTTCGTACTTCACTCGAATCCGTTCGAGATCCATGTACTCCTATATCGGCTACCACAGAAAATAACGTCAGTTATTCTTGCACGATGCCTTAGCGGCCTTGTAGGTTAGGTCTCTGCTATGGAGGAGAGCGATGAACCGGAGTGTACGGGCCATTGTGAGCATCGCTGCGTTTCGGGATTGTTGCTTCTTGGCGTCGATTCTCTGCGTATTCTGCAGCGGGCCCATTCCTCAGGCAGCCGCCCAGCAGGTGAATCAGGCGAATCCCGCTGCGGCCCCCATACCCTGCGCGGCCGCAAAGGCGACACCCCTTGCACCACTGCCCCCGTTGTTTCAGGGCATCATCAGCTGGAATGGACAGCATCTGGCGCTGGTCAGTCAAAGCGGGGACAACTTCAAGGCCTGGCTGGATGGCCGGGGGGTCGGCACGGAATTCGAATCCATTGAAGACTTGATCTTCAGCCCAGATTCTAACCGCCTGGCCTACCGGGGCAAAAAGGGCTCGGCGTTCTCGGTTGTTGTCGATGGTCAGATTGGGCCATCGGTCGAAAGGGTCGAGGGGCTTATGCTGGCTCGCTGCGTCGCCTTCAGTCCCGATTCCAAGCACTATGCGTACGCAGTGAACAGCGGTTCCAAGGGCTATGTCATCGTGGATGCGCAACCAGGTCCGCAATTCGAAGAGATTGCGTTCTTCCTGAAGTTCAGCCCGGACTCCAATCGCCTGGCCTACGTCGCCTCCCGGGATGCGCAGCACCTGTCAGTCGTCGTCGATGGCCAGGCCGGGATGGAGTTTGATTTCATTGAGGATCTCGTGTTCAGCGCGGACTCCAGACATCTGGCCTACCTGGCCAGAACTGGTCAGCACTCCGTGGTGGTCCTGGATGGAAACGCCCAGGGGGAAATGGATAGCGCCAGTGAGGTGACATTCAGCCCCGATTCAAAGCGATTCGCCTTCCGGGCCGAAAAAGGTGAAAGACGATTCGTCAGGGTTGACGGAACCTCAAGACCGAGTTTCGACGGCGTCGTCGATGGCCCGAGCTTCAGCCCGGACTCCAGGCATGTGGCCTATGCCGCCCATAAGGGCAAGAAGTACTGGGTTCTCCTGGATGGGAAGAAAGGCCCGGAATTTGAAGGTGAGAAATCTCTATGCCTTGCCTTCAGCCCCGATTCCAGCCACCTGGCCTATGTGGCACAAAGAGGCGGCAAAGAATCGGTGGTCTTGGATGGACAGAATGGTCCGGAATTTGACTCCATTGGGCTGCGCGCCGGTTCCGCCTTTGAGCCTTCGCTGGTTTTCAGTGCTGATTCCAGGCGGCTGGCCTACATCGCAAAGCGGGGCGAAAGTCTGGCGGTGGTTGTGGACGGCCAGGCTGGTCCGGAATTTGACGAAATTCTGGAGGCAACGCCTCTGTTCAGCAACGACTCCACGCACATGGCCTATGCGGGGAGGAAGGGCCATAAGGCGGTAGTTGTTCTGGACGGCCAGGCAGGGCCTAAGTTCGATAGCATCCAGCTTCATTCCGTCTGCTTCAGCGACGATTCAAAACACTTCGCCTACGCAACCGACAGGGCCGGTAAGTCGCTCATCATGCTCGATGGCATGGCCGGACCGGAATTTGACCGCGTCTTCCTCTCTGGACCGCTCTCGTTTGATGCCGGTGGAGCGGTGCAGTACCTGGCCGCAAAGGCAGGCACGTTGTACCGCGTTCGTCAGGAGCTTCGACCTGAAGCGCCCGGCCAGGCGACCAGCAAGCCCACATCAAGCGCCGCGAACTCGCCATCAGAGCCAGCCAGTCTCCCGCCCGGAAAAAAACCTCGTATCTACGAAGAGTGGCCTTTTGATGCCAAGCAGGCAGCCGCCCGACAGCAGGAGACAGCCGATCAGCTCGGTGTGCCCAGGGACCTAAACGTGGACTGCGGCAGAGGCGTTAAAATGCGTTTGGTCCTGATTCCCGCCGGGCGATTCATGATTGGTAGCCCCGATGATGAGAAAGGCCGGGAAATGAACGAGGGGCCGTTGCACGAGGTGACCCTCACGCGGCCATTCTACATGGCGGTGACGGAGGTGACGCAGGCCCAGTACTTCGCCGTCACGGGGCTGGACCCCAGCGGCATAAAGGATCCCAATAATCCGGTGGAGATGTTGGAGTGGCGTGATGCGGATATGTTCTGCCAGTTGCTGTCCCCAAAGACTGGCCGCAACGTTCACCTGCCCACCGAGGCCCAGTGGGAATATGCCTGCCGCGCGGGCAGCAGCGCAGCCTTCAGTTTTGGCGATAACTGGGAGGACTACGACTCCTACCTCTGGTGCATGTTCAACAGCAAGGTGCCGAACAATTCCATGGGCGAACCGCATCTCGCACTCGCAGGCCAGAAGAAACCTAACGCCTCGGGTCTGTTCGATATGCATGGCAACGTGGCGGAGTGGTGCGCGGATTGGTACAGCGATTCTTACGCCCAGGCGAGGGTCACGGACCCCACCGGCCCGGCCGCAGGTGAAGACCATGTGAGGCGCGGCGGCAGTTACTTTGTTGATCCCGGCTCCTGCAGATCAGCCACTCGTGGCCAAGGCGGCATGCTCAACGACAGCGGATTTCGCATCGTGGTCGATCTTCCCTGAGGGCCTCGAAAACCGAAAGGCCGGCCTGAATTGCCTCGTCCAACACATGTCAAATTCTAAGCATCGTGGCGCAGCGTATGGCGCACAGCCGTAGTCGCAGTTTGTCGCGATTTGACGCGATGACGCACATGTCGGGGGGAACTGCACTGGTCGTAGCTGAAGTTTTCTCCTGATCCATCGTAAATCCTCTTGGCTTCTCCGCGAAGACGTCGCTCCCTGTCGGGTTGGAACTAAGCGCGCAATGTCTGCGCAGAAAGGTTAGAAAATGGCAAGCATCGTCAACAACAACGGGCTCAGGTCAATCTTCTTTTTCGACAAGGACGGTAAGCGCAAGGCCTTTCGGCTTGGGCGCGTGTCGAAGGAGCAGGCCCTGTACGTCAAGGTGCGGCTGCTGGACCTGATCAAAGCCAGCACCACCGGCTCAAGCATCATCAAGGATGAGACGGCGCGCTGGCTCGCGGAACGCGATGATCGGACGTATGCCCGCCTGGTGGAGCTTGGCCTTGCACAGCCGCGTGTGAAGGTTGAGCCGCTGCGTGGTCCATCGCTAGGGACGTTCATCGACGGCTACATCAAGACCCGCCTGACCGTGAAGTTCGGGACAATACACTCGTGGAAGATGACGCGCAGAGACCTGGTGCGGTTCTGGGGCGAGGATAAAGACATCACTGCGATTACAGCCGGCGACGTTGATGAGTGGGCCGACAAGATGCGAGCCAGGTACGCCCCCGCCACCGCTGGCAGGCGCGCCGGAATCGCCAAACAATTCTTCCGCTGGGGCAGGCGTAAGAAAATTCTGGTCGAGAACCCCTTTGAGGACATCAAGACATCCTGCCCCGCCAACGAGAAGCGGCGCTTCTTTGTCACCCGCGACATGGCTCAGAAGGTGCTGGACGCCTGCCCCGATGCCCAGTGGCGACTGATCTTCGCCCTATGCCGCTTCGGCGGCCTGCGCTGCCCTTCTGAAGTGCTCACGCTTCGGTGGGCCGATGTGGATTACGTTGATTGGAAGCAAATGACCGTGCACTCGCCCAAGACGGAGCATCATGGCGGCGACCATGTCGAGCGCATTGTCCCGATCTTCCCCGAACTGCGGCGATACTTCCGGGAATGCTACGATCAGGCTGCTCCTGGCAGCGAGTACGTCATCACTCGCTATCGCGATACCAGCGCGAACCTGCGGACCCAGTTTTGCCGGATCCTCCGGAAGGCCGGACTGCTGCCCTGGCCCAAGCTGTTTGTCAACCTGCGCAGCACCTGCGAGACGGAGCTGGTCAGAGCGTACCCGGTGCATCTGGTTTGCAAGTGGCTCGGGCATAACGCCCTCATCGCCAACAAGCACTACCTGCAGGTGACCGAGGAGGATATCGAGCGGGCGGCCAGAGAGGGTGCGCTAGGCGTAGCAAAAAGTGGAGCAGAAGGCCCAGAATCTAGCCACTTTCCGTGCGCTGTGATGAACGCTGTGCATGCCCGCGACTAAGCGAATTCTCAAGAATCCCTAGAGAACTTCGCAACTTTCTGCCTCATCACGTCTTACGACTCGGCCCTGAAATGCGGCCATTTACGCCCGACAGGATTCGAACCTGTGACCTGCGGTTTAGGAAACCGCCGCCCGGACAGTGTAAGTAATGCACAAGGCGGCAGTTCCGACGCGGCGGGAAAGTGTCTTGTCGGATTGCTTGGCGTTTTTGCCGCCGAAATCGCCCCCGCCGACGCCGACCTGTCCGCCCTGTTGACCACCTGGGCAAGTCTGCCGGAAGCGATCAAGGCGGGCATCGTGGCGATGGTCAAGGCGAGCAAGGGCGCGAAGGCATAAGCCGCCCCCCAGGAAGCCCCAGGAGCCGCGCCAAGTGCCACGCTGCGGCCGTCCGGCCAACGATCACGAGCAGAGGGGGGCTCCCCCCAGACCCCATGCCCCAGTACCAACGCGCCGACAGGGGGGTAGCGGGGGGAAAGCGGCCGAGCCATCGAGCGTAGGTTCCCGCGACAATTCCTTTACCATTTTCATTTTGACCCCCGAGTGCAGACAGGAGCGAGAAAACCTTCCGTATCGGCCGCTACGTCTGGTATCGCCTGGACGATGCGCTTCGCTTCCTGGACGGCCAGCAGGCCCGCGTTGCGGGCCAAGCGGACGGAAATGAAAAAACAAGGTGACCGAAGCACTTGGCAAGCCGCCACATCGGAGCGGGCGCGCGTAGGGTTTTGCTCGGCCAGACTGAACACCGAATGCTTCTTCTCTCACTCTACGTCGCCCATGCCAGCTTGGCGCAGAGAGCGGCAGCCACCTGCAACCTTGGCCGTGTTGACTTGGGGCGTTATCGTTTCCGCCGCTTTGTCTGGCAGCGCCGAACCGGCCGGGGCCAGCGAGTGTTATCTCCGCCGGCGTAGCACCAGCGCGCCCAATCCCAGCAAGAGAAACGACGCAGGTTCGGGCACAAGAAGCACGGTCACTGGATCGTAATATGCGAAGTACACCGACGCGCCTAAGTGCGTGTAAAATTGCGGAAAATCCGTAACGGATGCGCCAAGAGTGAAATCGTAGATTTGCCCCGGAAGCAACGTGACGGGTGTGTATTCTCCTAATGGACAATCCACAGAAGCGCCTGTGGTCTCGTTCCGCAAGGTGGTGGTGAAGGAGTCGCAACCGTCGTCTGACCAGCAATCGATTGTCAAATCAATCGGTTCATCCCCTACCTGCATACGCCAGAAGATGTTCATTGAGGCTAAACCATACCACTTTGGGCCCTCGCCACCACCGCCGCTAAATCTGGCCTCGCGACCTGCGTAGGAGTAGTTCTCGATGTGCAAGGTGTAGGGCTCGCCGCCAGAAAAAGGGTACGAGAAAGGTGCCGGATTACCTTGGAGAGTCGGTGAGCTAAATTCCGCCGACAGACCCTGATAATGGCCGTCTAGTGTGGTGAAACCCGCCCAGTCCGCTGAGGTCATGTGCGCACGAATAGTACTGGCCTGATAGTAAGTATGACAAGTCTGGCCGCATGCTCGCAGCAAATGTGTCTCTTTCATCCAGAATAGTCAGCACCTGCTCTCCTGCTGCCAGCTTCGGCAGGCACAGTACCGCCACACTTCCCACCGCCCAAAGAATGACCCGACTGCCAACCGCATTGCCACGATGCTGAGACATGGTTTTCCTCCCGAGCAACGAACCTGCGGTAGCGCGTGCCCCAAGCCCGCACTGCCGGCGGATTCTTAAGTAAAGGACATATTACCATGATGTGCTTTGCCCGGCAAGAACGAGCCCGGCGCTCATGGGGACGGCATATCGGGAATTGCGGCCCGCAACCAAACCGGTGCCAGGTTTTGCGTTGCAGGACGTTCTACGGGGGCGTAGAGTCCTGGCGTCGAGTCAGCAATGAAAGGGGCCGCCAATGACGGCAGAAGAACGTCTGGACAGGGTGGAGAGGGGACTGGCACGCGCAAGATGGTTCAACCGCGGGCTGCTGGTGGCGCTGGTCTTGTGCCTTGTCGCCGGTTTTGTCGTGTGCGAGAGAGTAGGGCAGAGAGGACGATATGCTCTTTCGGGGGAGGTTATTCTGGACACAAGGACGAGCCAACGGTGGCTGGTTGAATGCGGCCCGAAGCGGAGCTGGATCACAAACCTGGGGACGATTGAAAGACCTACATACGAAGAACCGAAGTGCATAACAGTGGCGCCTCCACCGTGGAGAAGCAGCCTCGTCTGCTAGGACTGATTCCGGGCTATCTTACAAAGGGTGAACCGGGTCCACTCGGCTTTACCTACACCCAGTGGGCGCTGATGCTCATTATCCTGAGCATCTGCATCGTGGGCCTTGTCCTTTCCTTCCGACGGCATCCGAAGAAGCCGGGATCGCAGTAGCGAAGTCCTCCCCCTACGCACGCTGAATACTGGCGGAAAGCTGACTTGCGTCGGATACGGTTCGCTGGAGACAACACGGCAACCCGGCGGAACGACAACGGACAGGTGAATCATGCCACAAGAAGGCGGCCCAAATCACGGCCGTGGGGCTGAGCTAAAACGTGTTGCTGATGCGCTCCGCGAATGGGCGAGACGCCTGGAAAATGGAACGCTGCGGCAGGCCCGCTGCGCGCTGAAGGCATTGAAATGGGAACAAGCCAGCGCGGGGCGTCCGCCGACCGAAACCGATGAGGCCAAGCGGAGCGAAGCTGATTCAGTCTTGAAAGCCCATTCGGCCGCCGTGCAACTGGCGGGCAAACTCGTCAGCGACAACTTGCACGTGCTGTCCTTATGCGCCGACGCCTACGGCTGTAGCGCTCCTGCCCAGGAGGCGATTGCCTGGCTTAAGGCGACGCTTACACGGCCCGATGCTGAGCGGCTCCTGTGTCTCTACAAAGAAGAGTCCTACCATGACACCCTGAAACCGGGGACGGCAGGCAAGCGGCGATGCCGCATATCCGTCTTGGCGGATGCTATCGACGCATGGGCGGTGCAACTGGAAAAGGCCGAATACGTTCGAGGGCGCTATGCCGCCCTGTCTGCACTGCCGCTGCCTAGAGGCACTTCACGGCGTCGGGGGGCAAGGAAATTGCCTACAGCAGAAGCAGAAAGACGACTGGGCATCCTGAGCCGATGGAATCAGGCGCACGAAGCGGAGGTGACGCGGCAGAGATTCTGCGAGGATGAAGACATCACCCCGCAAGACCTGGAGAAGTATCAAGACTGGGCGCGCCAGCGAGCGAATCGGAACCAGTAGCGCCAATTCCCGCCCGACAAATCCGACGAATTCCACGCGCGCAAGTTGTTTCTGAAGAATACTCAAAAAATTTTCTGCGCTTGACGCCCCTTGACATTTCAGGCCCGTTCTTCGCGCCCCGCTGTATCCCCATCCGCCCGACAAAAACGACCGTGAATTTTGTCCGTAGGGTTCGCCTTTCTAATTGCGCGCATCGGGCGGATGAAAGCACCGCCCACGCAAAGGAACGGTGCCCCGTGAATGAAAGCCCTACGGCCCCCGCCGTGCTGCTGGTATCCGCCAAGGAAGCCGCAGCCCTATGCGGGGTGTCCATGCGGAAATGGTGGAGCCTGAACACGGCCGGTAAGACGCCGCTGCCGGTGCGGCTTGGCCGGCGGACCCTGTGGCGGGCCGAAGAACTGGCCGAATGGTGCCGGGCGGGCTGTCCAAGCCGCGACCGCTGGATTGCCGTCAACAAGGGGGCGCGGCCATGAACCAACCCATTGACCCTGATGACCGGCCCCAACACGCGCCAGGAACTCCGCCATATGCCGGGGACGACCTGCGGGCCATCCGCCAAAGGCGCTTAGCGCAAATACCGCCCCGGCAACGTCCGATTTTTCTGCAAGCCTGGGCCGGCAAGAGCCGCAAGGCCGCCATACGGGCTTTTTGTCTGGGGTGTGTTGGCCACGAGCCGGCGGAAGTGAACCGATGCACCGCCGCCGCCTGCCCCTTGTACCCGTATCGCGGGGACCGGCTATGAGCGGTGTTTGCCAAGAGCCCAAGCCCCTACAGGCCACCGATGCGCTTTCTGACAGCGCACCCGTGCGCCACCTTGAAGACGTAGAAGACGGAGAGTCTCTAGGGGAAGGGATTTCTTTAGAGACAAGACAAGATGAGTTTGTACGCGCTTTGTCTGAGAACTCTCTGAGAAATTACGCTTGCGGGTTGGGCGTGAATGAAAAAAGCCTGCGCGCGCTCGGTATCGGGTTCGGCAGCTACGCATTCACGTTCCCGATGAGGCAAGGCGGCAGAATTGTCGGGTTTCGGCAAAGAACGCGCGACGGCAGCAAGTTGGCCTTGGCCGGCGGACACCTGGGGCTGTTTGTGCCTGAGAACGTAACCGGGGGGAACTGCCGGATCATTACCGAAGGCGAAAGCGACACGGCGGCTGCCTTGACGCTGGGGTTTTCGGCGGTAGGGCGGCCCGGCGCTATGTCCGCCCCGGCGCTTGTTATCGACTTCTTTCGGCCATTCCCGACTGCCTGCCCTTGCATCATCGGGGACAATGACGAAAATGGATTGAAGGGGGTTGAGAATCTCGCCGTGGCGATGGCAACGGCCGGAATCGCCTGCCGCAAGCTATTCCCCCCGAGTCCGCACAAGGACTTGAGGGACTGGCTAGCCCTGGGGCAACTAACGGCCGACACGCTTGCGGCGGCAATCGACGCGGCCGAAGTCATTTACCCGGCAGGCTGGACTCCCGGCTTTTTCCCCGTCCCCAATGCCCCTTTGCGGCGGGGCATCATCGCCAAGGTCGGCGAAGGGCCATTCTGTCTGCTGTGCCTCTTGGCATCGTTTAATCGGGGCAACGGGAATATCTTTCCAGAGCGCGAAACGCTGGCGGGGCTGTTGGGCAAAACCGTTTCGACGGTTGATCGTTACAAGAAGGTTCTTGAGCGCGCGGGGCTGCTGAAATGGCGCAGGGGGCATACCGGCCGATGCAATGAATACCGCGTGGATTTCGGGCCGTGCAAAGAAATCAGGCCGCGCAAGAAAAAGATTATACTTACCCCTTGACAAGTAACCGTAGCGACTGTACAGTTAGCCCGGATGAACAAGCGAGCAAACATCGAAACGCAATTACGGCAGGCGATACTTAGCGCCAAGCTGTCCCGATATGCGATTTCAAAGCTGTCCGGCGTATCGCAAGCGGTACTGTCGCGATTCGTGACAGGCGGCCGGACGCTTACGCTTGAAACGGCCGCGAAGCTGGCCGATGCGCTGGGGCTGGAGCTGAGCCCCAGGCGAAAGGCAAGAAAGGCAGGATCAAAGTGAGAACCTTCCAGACCACCTACACGGACCGGAGCGGCCGGCAGGCCAAGGCAAAGAGCTGGTATATCGAATATACCGACCACCTGGGCGCGGTCCGCCGCGTCCCCGGCCTTACCGACCGCAAGCAGACCGAAGCCCTGGGCAGGCGGATTGCCGATCTGGTGGCGCTGAAGGCGGGCGCACAGACGCTGCCGCCTGACATGAGCCGCTGGCTTGAAGATCTGCCGGCGCGGCTGCATCGGGCCTTGGGGCGGTTTGGACTGCTGGACCTGGGCAGGGTGGCGGCCCTGCGGCCCCTGCGGGACCACCTGGACGGCGCGCCGGATGCCCCAGGCTGGCGGCAGTACCTCACGGCCAAGGCCAATACGCCCAAGTATGTTGAGCTTATCTGCGGCCGAGCGCGGAGGGTGATCGACGGCTGCGGGTTTGCCCACTGGTCCGACGTATCCGCTGCCCGCGTCATGGCGTGGCTGGACGACCTGCGGGCCGACACGAAAGATGCCAAGGGCAAGGTCAAGCGCGGCAAATCGGCGCAGACCTTCAATTTCTATCTGGCGGCCTTCAAGGCATTCTGCCGCTGGATGGTCAAGGATGGGCGGGCAACGCAAAGCCCCGTCGCCCACCTGGACGGCCTGAACGTGCGGACCGACCGCCGGCACGACCGGCGGGCGCTGGACGTTGAAGAATTGCGTTGGCTGCTGGACACGACCCGCAAAGGCCCCCACCGCCTGGGCATGGGCGGACCCGAGCGGGCGACCCTGTACAGGCTAGCGGTAGAAACCGGCCTGCGGGCGGGCGAACTGGCGAGCCTGAGGCGCTCGAGCTTCGCCCTGGATGGTGAGCGGCCGACCGTGACGGTTGCCGCCGGCTACAGCAAGCATCGTCGCCAAGACGTATTGCCGCTGCGCCAGGAAACGGCCGCCGACCTGCGGGACTTCCTGGCCTGTAAGCTGCCTGATGCCCAGGCGTTCAACCCGCCCAAGTATCGGCCGTTGTCTGAAATGCTCCGCGATGATCTGGAAGCCGCCCGCGCGGCATGGCTGGACGATGCCCCGACGCCCCAGGACCGCAAGGCCCGCGATGGAACCCGTTTCCTGTGCTATGCCGATGACGCCGGGCGCGTGGCCGATTTTCACGCCCTGCGCCATACCGCCGGAAGTCTGCTGGCGGCAAGCGGGGCGCATCCCAAGGTTGCCCAGGCTATCATGCGGCATTCCGACGTGAACCTTACCCTGTCGCGGTACAGCCACGTTTACGCCGGGCAGGAAGCCGATGCGGTATCAGCGCTGCCCGACCTGAACATGCAGGCGCGACAATCCGTCCGGGCGACAGGGACCGACAACGCCAGAGCCGCACAGAACGCGGCAGGCTGCCCTAGGACGGACGATCATGGGCATGGCCGGCGCATTGACGCCAGAGCGACTGATTCTGTCTTGTCGGATTGCTTGGCGCAAGACGGCTCATTTTGCCGCGTTTCGGTGCGCGACGATGCACAAGAAGGCGATGCGAGCGAGAATGAGAAAGCCCCTGCAAACATTGGCGACAACCAACATTCACAGGGGCTTTCCGAAATACGCCCGACAGGATTCGAACCTGTGACCTGCGGTTTAGGAAACCGCCGCTCTATCCTACTGAGCTACGGGCGCACGATCCTGAGCATACCTCGGGCACGGGGGAATTCAACGCGCTAGGCGGCACCCCCGCCTGGCCGTGATTGGCCTCGGCCGCCGCGCTGGCCGCCACCGTGTTATTACAGGTGCGCGCTGACCAGCCGCTCGATCTCATCGCGCAGGGCGGCCCCCCGCTGCACCTCGTGCGCGGAAGCTTGGCGCAACTGCTGGGCGGCGGAAGGGTCGGCAAGCTGGCGGGTATTGATCCGCACGTTGTAGTCGCTCATGCGCAATGCGGCCACCGCCAGCGTCGCCGCGGCCACCAGGTCGCTGATGAGGTAAGGGTTGCACTTGTCACCAAACGCCCGCAGGTCCTCCAGGAGTTGAAGCGCAGCCGCCGCGGCCCGCCGGGGAACCTCGATGGCCGCCGAAAGGGCCTGCGCCTGGGCGGCGGCCTTGCCCGCCTGGCCCTCCGGCATGGCCGCGGCCGCCTGGTACTTTTCGTACGCCGCGATGTCATCGGCGATCAACTGCTCAAACCGCGCCTGCACGCCGGACAGCCGCTGCGCCAAGTCCGCGTAAAACTCCTCGTGCAGGGCGTACTTCTTCTTGCCGCGGGTGAAGTTGAGCGACATTTCGCCCAATGCCGCCGCCAGCGCGCCCACCAGTCCCGCCACGCTGCCGCCGCCGGGCGTAGGCGTCTTGGCGGCTGTGCGGGCGATGAACTGGCTAACCGGAATCGCCAGGAGGTCTTCTTGTTTCATGCCAGGGTCCACCTGTTCAAGGCTGTAGGCTATAGGCTATAGGCTGTAGGTACTGCCGGAACATCCCAGCCTCCAACTTCAACGTCGATATAACATATAGTAGTGCAAACTTCAGGACAACCGCTTGTTCTTGCTGTGCCTCCAGCCTCCAGCCTACAGCCTGAGCCCTGTCGGAGCGACCTATACTTCTAAGGATGGCCGTCCTCTTCCAACGCGAAGCGAGTAACCCGATCCTCACCGCCGAGGATATGCCCTACGCCGCCGAGGCGGTGCTCAACCCGGGCGTGACCGAGCAGGAAGGCGAGGTGGTGCTGCTGCTGCGGGTGGAGGAGCGCACGGGACGCTCCAACATTCACATCGCCCGCAGCAAGGACGGCGTGAGCAACTGGCGGATCGAAAAGGCCCCACTACTCCAGCACGGGCTGCCGGCTAACCGCTATGAGACCTGGGGTTGCGAAGATGCCCGCATCACCTGGCTGGAGAGCGAGAAGTGCTGGTACGTCGTCTACACCGCCTATTCCGACGCCGGTGCGGCCGTGGCGCTGGCGCGCACGTGCGACCTGGAGAAGGTCGAGCGGATCGGGCTGATTTTCCCACCTAACAACAAGGATGCCGCGCTATTCCCTGAAAAATTCGGCGAGCGCTGGGCCGCCCTGCACCGACCGGATGCCGGCGGCGGCGTCGAGAACATCTGGATCGCCTACTCGCCCGACCTGACCCACTGGGGCGACCCGCACCTGGTGCTGACCGAAGGCCAAGGCCCCGCCTGGGACGCCGTCACGGTGGGCACCGGCCCCCCGCCGGTGCGAACGCGCCTGGGCTGGCTGCTGCTCTATCACGGGGTGAAGATGTACGGCGGCAATCGCGTGTATCGTGTGGGCGCGGCCCTGCTGGACCCGGAGCACCCCTATCGCGTCATTGCCCGGGCGCCCGGAAACCTGTTCAAGCCCACCGCGGTGTACGAGACCTCGGGCATCATGCCCAACGTGGTCTTCCCCACCGGCTGGGTGCACCGCGGCGACCAACTGTGGATCTACTACGGTGCGGCCGACACGTGTATCGGACTGGCATTTGCGGATATCGAGGCCATCCTGGCGGCCTTCGGCCCCGAAATCGCCGCCACCTGATTCGCCCTTGGGCCGCCATGCCCTGTCGCCGGCGGCGGTAGACTCATCCTAATATTATCGGAGGGACGAGTTTTTGTTGAGGAAGCGAATATGCTCAGAAGCATTGAAGAAATACTCGGCTACAAGATACAGGCCGAAGACGGCACCCTGGGCCGTATCAAGGACATCTACTTTGACGACACTTCCTGGGCCATACGGTATGTCGTGGTGGACACCGGCACCTGGATGGCCGGCCGGCAGATCGTGCTGGCGCCGGAGGTGCTGGGCGAGCCGGATCCAAACCGCCGCGAAATGCCCATCACGCTGGCGCGTCGGCGGATCGAAGGCAGTCCACCTATCGTGCAGGAGCAGGGTCTGACGCCGCGCCAGCAGCAACTGCTGGCCGAGTACTACGACTGGTCCCTGCCGGCGGCGAAGCGTTCCGTAGGATCTGCCGCCATGGGTGCCGGCGACGGTCCCAAGGCCGCGCGAATGCTCCTCCAGAACCAGCAGTCCGAGCAGCTCGACCCGCACCTCAAGAGCCTGCGCGGGATGATCGGCTATCACATCCGCGCCCGTGGCGTGGATGTGGGGCACATCGAGGATGTGCTGGTGCAGACCGATAGCTGGCTGCTGCGCTACCTGGTGATCGATGCGCGCAATCTCGTGCCCGGCAAGAAGATGCTGGTCTCGCCCGCCTGGGTGCGCCGGGTCGAGTGGTCCGGCGGCGTGGTCGATGTCGATCTGACGGCCGGCTCCCTCAAGGATGGCCCGCCCTTCGATGCCAGCCAGATCATCAGCCGCGAGTACGAGAAGAAGCTGTACGACCACTACGCCGGCGACCGCTACTGGGAATGACTGGAGTGCCCGTTCTCGATCCGCGACTGTGGATTGAAGATTTGGTTCGGGCGGCGGACGCATCGATGAACAACGCGCAGATAGCCAACCTTTTGCTGGAGATCGCCAACCTGCTGGAGCTTCAGCAGGCCGACGCCTTCCGTATCCGCGCGTACCACAACTCCGCCCGGGTCGTGCGCGACTGGGGGGAGTCGCTGGAAGATGTGGTCAAGCAGGGCCGGGCGATCGAGGGCCTGCCGGGGGTGGGCAGGAGTACGGCCGAGAAGATCGCTGAAATCGTCAAGACCGGCACATGCCAGCGGCTGCAGGAGCTGCGCGCACAGTTTCCCGCCGGCCTGACCGAGCTGATGCAGATTCCCGGCCTGGGGCCGCGGCGGGCCTTGATGCTCCATCAGAAGCTGGGCGTTTCCGACCGCCAGGCCCTGCGCGCCGCCTGCCTGAGCCACCGCGTCGCCGAGCTGGAGGGCATGGGCGTCAAGAGCGAACAGAAGATCCTGGAGGGCCTGCTCATGCTCGATCTCGCGGCCGGCCGCATGCCGTACGCCGAGGCGGCCGTTCACGTGCAGCAGATCGGCGAATACCTGTCCCACCTGCCGCTGATTGTGCGCTGGGAAGTGGCCGGCAGCTTTCGCCGCCGGGCTGAGACGATCGGCGACCTGGATATTCTCATCGAGGCAGGCGACCGGGCGGCGGCCACGAAGGAAATCCTGAAATACAACCTGGTCGCCAATGTCATCGGCCAGGGCGCCGAGCGACTCTCCGTGCGGCTGTCGTCGGGCCTGCAGGTGGACTTCCGCTTCGTCGAGGCCGACAGTTTCGGCGCGGCCTTGATGTATTTCACCGGCTCCAAGCCGCACAACATCGCCCTGCGCCGCCGGGCCCAGGCCAACAAGTGGAAGCTCAACGAATATGGCCTGTTCAAGGGCGACACGCTGATCGCCGGCAAGACCGAGCCGGCCATTTTCCGTAAGCTGGACCTGGCGTGGATCGCGCCGGAGCTGCGTGAGGACCGGGGCGAGATCGCCGCCGCCGCCACCGGCAAACTGCCCAAGCTGATCGAGCCGCGCGACATCCGCGGCGACCTGCACGCGCACACCACCGCCAGCGATGGCGCCGACGACATCGCCACCATGGCCCGCGCCGCCCGCGACCGCGGCTATTCTTTCCTGGCGATCACGGACCATTCCAAGGCGGTGCGCATCGCCAATGGGTTGGATGAAGAGCGCCTGCGCCGCCACGCGGAGGAAATCCGCCGCATCGGCGCTACCATGCGCGGCTTCTGGCTTATGGCCGGCGTGGAGGTGGACATCCTGCGCGATGGCCAACTGGATATGGACGAGAAAGTGCTGGCCGAGCTGGACTGGGTCATCGCCAGCGTGCACAGCTCCATGGCCCTGGGCAAGGACGAGATGACCGCACGCATTATCCGCGCCGTCAGCACCGGCCTGGTAGACGCCCTGGGTCACCCGCTGGGGCGGCTCATCGGCAAGCGCGAGCCCATCAGCTTCGACGCCGAGGCGGTTTTCCGCGCCTGCCGCGAGCACGATGTGTGCCTCGAAATCAACGCCCAGCCCGACCGGCTGGACCTGCCCGACTCCTTGTGCATCCAGGCCCGTCAGGCAGGAGTGAAATTCTGCCTGGGCACCGATGCCCATAGGGCCGACGAACTGCGCTTCATGGAATTCGGCCTCAACGTCGCCCGCCGCGCCTGGCTGACCGCCGGCGATGTGATCAACACACTCAGCCCAATGCAACTCCGCAAGCGGTTGCGAAGAGCGACCGCCAAGGTATGACCTCTGTTCAAGGTGCCACGGCTGTCCGCAGCCGTGCGCTGGAATTCCAACTAGGCAGCAGTTCCATAGGAAGCCAAAGAGGCGTCAGACCGCACAGCGCACGGCTGCGGACAGCCGTGGCACCCAACATTCGTCTGACCAGGAAAAACGGGCGCCGCGGCCGCCATCTGGCAGACCTTGACGCCCGTTGCAACTATCGCTGCTTGCTTACCTTTGCAGCGGGAACCTGAAAATCGCCGCCACGGGCGACCCGTTGGGCATGCGCTGCGGCGGCACCACGTGGACGCGGCCGGCGGCCAGATACGTTCGCACGGCGGCCAGGTCCAGCAGGTCCTGGTCGCCCGCCAGGGCGGTTTCGTGCTGCTCGATTTTCTGGCTCACCGGGTCATACCTGCCGGGAATGTGCGCGTCGCGATTGACGAATATCGTCTCCACCCGGCTGTCGTGGGCTGCCGGCAGCACTTCAGCCAGCTTCGCGGAGCCCTGCCCCGCGGCCGCGGCCTGCTGATAGCGCCAGGCATCGCGGCTGACGGGCTCTTCCAGCACATCACGCAGCAGGTCCAGGCCCTTCTGGCGGAGCTGCTTATCGCTGAGCCGCTGCGCCGAGCCGTTGATCTGCCGGTCACTCAGACCGGCATACGTATTAACCTCGCGATATATGCTTAACAGCGGGTCCACCGAGGCCAGCACTAAGGGCGGCACGCCGCCGCCGGGCGTCTTGGGCCACGGCGGGGGAAGCTGCCCGATGGCCTGGGCCAGGGCCTTTTCCACGCCGACATGCACGGCCTGGCAATACCAGAGCACGTCCTTCTTATCGACACCCTCGTCCGACCCCGAAACCGTGCCATAAAAAACGGCCGGCCGGCGAGAGCCGGGAGGCTGCGGCGCCGAACTGCTGTGGAATTCCATGACTTTCTGGACCTCTTCGAATTTCGTCAAATCCTCGATGCATGTGGGCGTGCTCTTGGGCAGCTCCAGCGGCCGCACGCCAAAGGACGTCACCTCCAGCAGCCGCACCTGCTCCTGGCTGAGCGCCAGAATATAGAATGTCTTTTGCATCTCCAGCAGCGGCAGCAGAGGCTTCAAGTAAAACCGGCTGGATACGACCACGCGCGTCTCGACCGGCATGGGCGTGCGAAATACACCTTTGCGAAGCGACGAGATGAACATGGCCAAGCCCTGGTCGTTGTGCCGCCAGAATTCGCTGTCTTCCAGCAGGCTGTTCAGCTCGGCCAGATGGTCGCGGGCGTCACAGCTCCGCCAGCCGGTTTGGATCAATTGCCCGGTGGCCTGCTGGAGTTGGTTCTTCAGGCGGATGGGGTCTTCCCGAATGACCTCGGGGCCGCCCCGATGCACCGGCATGTAGATGGAAACGCATCCGGCCTCAACGTGCTCCATCAGGTCTGTCAACTGCCGATGGTCCAGGAGCCGCTCGATTCTCTGCGCTGCCAGCGCCATGGTATTCTCCTGCCGGCGGGGCTTCTGCAGTCGCGTGGGGCGGCGCTCCTCCAGAGTAGCCATAAGTGCTCCCGGCCCAAAGATTTGGGCCCCTGTCGCTCGACAAGCACGTGTCCTGTCGCCCCGCATGAGAGTTAATATGTGGTTTGAATATGTCGTTTCCCGGCCCTTTACAAAAGACCGAGTGGTTTTCCTAAACAATTATAGGTCGTAGCAGGAGCCCCCTTCACCGGGGCAAAAAAGGCTGGAGGGGGAGGCGTGAGGAACGGCCGGAGATGGATGCGGAACCCCTCCCCCTCTTACGGGGG